>NZ_JBHVKW010000023.1:0-77240 GCF_042797905.1 Amycolatopsis sp. NPDC057786 | reverse complement strand
CCCCCTCGCGTCGAGCCACCCACAGCGGAACGCGTTGCGAAAGCCACTTTCGCAACGTTGAAGGTTGCGAAAGTGGCTTTCGCAACACCGCTTTCCCGCGTGCTCGAAAGCGCAACTCACGTGCTTGGAGGCGCAACTCGCGTGTCTGGAGGCGTAACTCGCGTGGGCGGTCTCTGATCACGCGAGTTACGCGTCTGCACACGCGAGTTACGACTCTGATCACGCGAGTTACGTCTTCAAGCACGCGAGGTCCGGCTACTCACGAGGAAGGCGCCTTCACCACCACGGTGTCCTCCGGCCCGACGACACGTCCGTCCGACGCCCGGATCTCCAACTCCCGTAACGGAAGCCCGCCGTCGCGGTCCACCAGTTCCGATCGCGGTTCCCCCTCGGCGAAGAAGTGCGCCTCGCCCCATTGCCGCAGCGCGACGATGACCGGGAACAGGTCCCGCCCCTTCGGCGTCAGGACGTACTCGCTGTACGTGCTCCCGTCCGAAGCCGGGACCATGTCGAGCACCCCGTGTCCGACAAGCGCCCGCAGCCGCGCGGACAGGATGTTCTTCGCGACGCCGAGGCTGCGCTGGAACTCCCCGAAGCGGCGAACACCGTCGAAGGCGTCGCGCACGATCAGGAGTGACCACCAGTCGCCGATCGTGTCGACCGAACGCGCCACCGGGCACGGAGCTTCGTCGAACGTCGTCCGCTTCACCATGGTTGCATCTTACTACCGAACTCCTCTACCGTCCGTTGGTAGCAACTTGAAACCATCTGGAGGGTTCGTGCACCGCGGTGTCGTCCTGTTGTTCGCCGTGGCCGCCGGGACGGCCGTCGCCACGATCTACTTCGCGCAGCCGTTGCTCGTCACGATGGGCGCCGACCTCGGCATCGCCACGTCGGCCGTCGGCGCCATCGTCACGCTCACGCAGCTCGGCTACGGCCTCGGCCTGTTCCTCCTGGTCCCGCTCGGTGACCTGCTCGACCGGCGGCGGCTCGTCACCGGTCAGCTGATCCTGCTGGCGATCGCCGAACTCGTCGCCGCGACCGCCGCGAACGGTGTGGTGCTGTTCGCCGGGATGACGGCGATCGGCGTGCTCGCGGTCGTCACGCAGCTCCTGGTCGCGTTCGCCGCGTCGCTGGCGGAGCCCGCCGAACGCGGGCGCGTGGTCGGCCTCGTGACGACCGGCGTCGTCCTCGGGATCCTGCTCGCGCGCACGGTGTCCGGCACACTGGCCGATCTCGCCGGCTGGCGCGCGGTCTACGTCGTGTCCGCGGCCGTGACCGTCCTGATCGCGATCGTGCTGTATCGCATTCTTCCCGCCACCTCTGGGGGAACGGCCATGAATTACGGGCGGCTGCTGCGTTCGACGTGGTCACTTTTCGTCGAGGAGCCCGTCTTCCGGACGCGCGGCACACTCGCGTTGCTGATCTTCGCCGCGTTCGGCACCTTGTGGAGTTCGGTCGCTTTGCCGCTCAGCGAGGACGGCCTGTCGCACACCGCCATCGGCGCGTTCGGGCTGGCCGGAGCCGCGGGCGCGCTGGCGGCGGCGCCCGCCGGACGGCTCGCCGACCGCGGCCGCGCGCGGTGGACGACCGGGCTGGCGCTGGGGCTGCTCGTCCTTTCGTGGATACCGCTGGGTTTCACCCGCTCCTCGTTGTGGGCGCTGGTGGCGGGCGCGATCCTGCTCGACCTCGCCGTCCAGGCCGTGCACGTCACGAGCCAGACCCTGATCTACCCGTTGCGGCCGGACGCCGGCAGCAGGCTGATCGGCGGGTACATGATCTTCTACTCGGTCGGCAGCGGCCTGGGCGCCATCGGCTCGACCGCCGTCTACGCCGTCGCGGGCTGGACCGGCGTCTGCCTGCTCGGAGCGGCGTTCAGTGCGGCGGCTCTCGGCGTGTGGAGCGTCAAAGCCGCTCGATGATCGTCACGTTCGCCGTTCCACCGCCCTCGCACATCGTCTGCAACCCGTAGCGCCCGCCTCGCCGCTCGAGTTCGTGCAGCAGGGTCGCGAACAGCTTCGTGCCGGTCGCCCCGATGGGATGGCCGAGCGCGATGCCGCCGCCGTTCACGTTGACGCGGTCCGGATCGGCGCCCGTCTCCTCGATCCACGCCAGGACGACGCTCGCGAACGCCTCGTTGACCTCGAACAGGTCGATGTCGTCGATGCTCAGCCCGGTTTTCCGCAACGCGTGCGCGGTCGCCGGGATGGGCCCGGTCAGCATCCACACCGGATCGGCCGCCCGCACGGAAAGGTGATGGATCCTGGCGCGCGGGGTGAGACCGTGTTCCTCGACGAACTTCTCCGACGCGATGAGCGCCGCGCTGGCGCCGTCCGAGATCTGGCTGGCCACGGCCGCCGTGATGCGCGAACCCTCGCTCAGCGGTTTCAACCCGGCCATCCGCGCCAAGCTGGTGTCGCGCCTGGGCCCCTCGTCCAGGGCGGCACCGGCGAAGGGCGCGATCTCGGCGGCGAACCGCCCTTCGTCGATGGCCGCGATCGCCCGCTGATGACTGCGGAACGCGAACTCCTCCATCGCCTCACGGGTCAGATCCCAGTGTTCGGCGATCATGTCGGCACTGCGAAACTGCGACACCTCGACGCTGCCGTAGCGCTCCTGCCAGCCCTTCGAGCCGGAGAACGGGTCCTCGAAGCCGTACTCGCGTCCGGCCAGCATCGCCGCGCTGATCGGGATGGCGCTCATGTTCTGCACGCCGCCGGCGAGGACGAGATCCATCGTGCCGGACAGCACCGCCTGCGCGGCGAAGTGCACGGCCTGCTGGCTCGAACCGCACTGCCGGTCGACCGTCACGCCCGGCACGTGGTGCCCGAAGCCCGCCGCGAGCCACGCCGTGCGCGCGATGTTCCCGGACTGCGGCCCGAGCGTGTCGCAGCAGCCGAGGATGACGTCGTCGACCAGGTCGGCCTCGACTCCCGCGCGTTCGACGACGGCCTGGATGACGTGGGCACCGAGGTCGGCGGGATGGACGTCGCTGAGCGCTCCCCCGCGTTTGCCGACGGGGGTCCGGACCGCGTCCAGCACATATGCTTCACCCACGGCGCCTCCTCTTGGTCGCGATACCGTCCAGCAGGATCCCGAGGTACTGCTGCGCGACGTCGTCCGAGCTCAGCGTGCCGCCGGGGTTGTACCAGCGCACCGCCACCCAGACGGTGTCGCGGATGAACCGGTAGGTGAGTTCGACGTCGAGGTCCTCGCGGAACACGCCCGCCGCGATACCGTCGGTGAGGATCCCGTTCCACAGCTTGCGGAATTCGGTGTTGCGGTCGTTGAGATAGTCGAATCGCGGCAACTGCATCAGATGCTTCGCCTCGGACTGGTAGATCGCCACCTCGGCCGGCCGCCGGTGAATGGATTCGAACGACGCCACGACGACGGCTTCGAGTGTCTCTCTCGGGCCTTTCCCTTCCGCGACGATCTCGGCGTAGGCACCGAAGAGTTCGTCGAGGAATCCGGTGAGGATCTCGTCGGCCATCGACTCCTTCGAGTCGAAATGGTGGTACAGGCTGCCGGAAAGGATGCCCGCCGCGTCCGCGATGTCCCGCACCGTGGTGGAGACGTAACCGCGCTCGGCGAACAGCTTCGCCGCCAGGGCGAGCAGTTCGGCGCGGCGGGACCCTGGACTGGCTTTCATCGCTACCTCACGCATGCTGGGAACTCACGGACACGACCTCGCCGGTGAGGTACGACGAGTACTCACTGGCGAGGAACACCATCACATTCGCCACTTCCCAGGGTTCCGCCGCCCTCCCCGAGACCTCGCGCGCGGTGAGTTCGGTGAGCAGTTCCTCGCTGGTCACCTTGGCCAGGAACGGATGCATCGCCAGGCTCGGCGCGACGGCGTTGACCCGGATGCCGTGTTCGGCGACGTCGACGGCCGCGCATCGGGTGAGCGCCATGACCCCCGCCTTCGCGGCCGCGTAGTGGGCCTGCCCGGCCTGCGCGCGCCACCCGATCACCGACGCGTTGTTGACGATCACCCCGCCGTCGCCTTGCGCGATGAACCGGTTCACCGCCGCCCTCGTCGCGCGAAAAGTGCCGTTGAGGGTCACATCGACGACCCGCGACCATTCGTCGTCCGTCATGTCCACAATGGACTTTGTCCCGCCGAGTCCGGCGTTGTTGATGAGCACGTCGATCCGGCCGTAGTACGCGGCGGCTCCGTCGATGAGCGCCCGCACTTGATCCTCTTGTGTGACGTCACAGGGGATCGCGTGGACGTCGCCGAGTTCGGCCGCCTTCTCGTCGAGACGCCGCTCGTGCCAGTCGCTGATCACGACGCGGGCGCCTTCCTCCAGCGCGCGTTTCGCCACCGCGGAACCGATCCCGGTGCCGGCCGCCGCCGTCACCACGACCACCTTGTCCCGCAGGAGGTTCGCCCCCTCGGGGTACTTCGGCACCGGGATCACGGTCGCACCTCCCTTGGCAGGCCGAGCACTCGCTCGGCGATGACGTTGCGCTGGATTTCGTTGGAGCCGCCGTAGATCGTGTCGGCGCGGGTGAAGAGGAAGAGCCGTTGCCAGGCGTCGAGACCGTCTTCCGCGAGCATGCCCCGCGCGCCGCGGACGAGCATCGCCAGCTCCCCCAGGTCACGGTGCCAGTTCGCCCAGACCAGTTTGGACACTTCCGCCACCCCCGGCGACGAGTCGCCGAGGGTACGGATCGCCTGCGCCCGCATGACCTCCAGCCCGACCCAGGCGCGGTCGATCCGTTCGGCGATCACCGGGTCGTCCGGCGCGATCCTGGTGAGTTCTTCGAGTTCCCGGCGGAAGCCGACCTGCTGCCCGAGCGTCGCGACGCCCCGCTCGAACGCGAGCGTGCCCATGGCCACCCGCCAGCCGTCGCCAGGTTCACCGACGACGAGATCCTTCGCCGTACGGGCACCGTCGAAGAAGACTTCGTTGAACTCCGAGGTCCCGGTCAGCTGCCGGATCGGCCGGACCTCGACGCCGGGCTGCCGCATCGGTACGAGCAAATAGGACAGTCCTTTGTGGCGTTTCGAGCCGGGTTCGGTACGGGCCAGCACGAAACACCAGTCGGCCACATGCGCGAGCGACGTCCACACCTTTTGGCCGTGCAGCACCCACTCGCCGCCTTCGAGGGTCGCCGTCGTCGACACGGCGGCGAGGTCGGATCCGGCGCCGGGTTCGGAATAGCCCTGGCACCAGAGCTCCTCGACGGCCACGATCGGCGGCAGGAACCGCTTCTGTTGTTCCGGCGTCCCGAACGCGATCAGGGTCGGGCCGAGTAGCTCCTGTGCCAGGTGACTGACTCTCGCCGGGGCACCCGCTCGCGCGTATTCCTCGTGGAAGACGACCTGCTGTTCGAGGGTCGCGCCCTGGCCGCCGTGCTCGACCGGCCAGCCGACGCAGGTCCAGCCCGCCGCGGCGAGCCGCCGCTCCCATTCCACGCGTTCGTCGAAGGCCTCGTGCTCCCGGCCGGGACCGCCCAAACCGCGCAGTTCCGGCGGCAGGTTGTCCGTCAGCCAGGTGCGCACACGGTCACGGAAACCGTCCTGAGCCACGCCTGCCTCCTCTAGCCAAACCAGAGCCTGCTGCGTAGGCTACCCTACCAAGCACTTGCTAGGGAGACTTCGATGACTGAAGGAACCATCCCGGCGGCGCTCGACAGGGCCGCGGAGCGCTTCGCCGCACGGGAAGCGCTGGTCGACGGCGATGTCCGGCTCACCTATGCCGAACTCGCCCAACGGGTGCGCCAGGCGGCGCGGTTCTTCGAGGGCCACGCACGAGTCGCCCTCTGCTCCCCCAACACCTGGCACTGGGTCGTCGCCGGGCTCGGCGCGCTGTACGCCGGAGCGACGCTGATCCCGGTCAACACCCGCTTCACCGCCCGCGAGACCATCGACGTCCTCGAGCGCGCGAAGGTGTCCGCCCTGGCGATCACCGGCACGTTCCTCGGCACGGATCGGCTGGCGGAACTCGGTTCGTCCCATCCCGGCACCGTCTTGCGCATCCCTGTCGAAGGCGCCGAGGAACCCGCCGACGGCGTCACGGAATGGGAGGTCCTCGACGGACTCGACAGCGATTTCGTCAGTCCCGCGAAACCGGACGACGTGAGCGACATCCTCTTCACGTCCGGGACCACCGGCCGCAGCAAGGGCGCGATGAGCAGCCACCGGCAGGCGCTGAGCGTCGCCGAAGCCTGGGGCGACTGCGGCGGCCTGACCGAGGAAGACCGCTACCTCGTCATCAACCCGTTCTTCCACAGCTTCGGTTACAAGGCAGGGATCCTCGCGGCCATCCTGCGCGGCGCGACGATCCTGCCGCAACGCACCTTCGACGTCCGGGACACCCTGCGCCTCATTGAAACCGAGCGGATCACCGTGCTCCCCGGGGCTCCGACGATCTACCAGGTGCTGCTGGACGCGCCGGAACGCGCGAACCACGATCTCTCCAGTCTCCGGCTCGCCGTCACCGGCGCCGCCACCGTGCCGGTCACGCTCGTCGAGCGGATGCGGACGGACCTGGACTTCGACACCGTGCTCACCGCGTACGGCCTCACCGAAGCCGTGGTGGCCACGATGTCCCGCCCCGAGGACGACGCCGAACTGGTCGCGAACTTCTCGGGCCGCGCGACGGCGGGCTTCGAGGTGAAACTCGGCGAACACGACGAAGTCCTGCTGCGCGGGCCGAACGTGATGCTCGGCTACCTCGACGATCCGGACGCCACCGCGAAGGCCGTCGACGCCGACGGCTGGTTGCACACCGGCGATGTCGGGGTGCTCGACGAACGCGGCTACCTGAAGATCGTCGACCGGATCAAGGACATGTACGTCTGCGGCGGGTTCAACGTCTACCCGGCCGAGGTCGAGCAGGTACTGAGCCGTCTGGACGGCGTCGCGGAAGCCGCCGTGGTCGGCGTGCCGGACGGGCGGCTCGGAGAGGTGGGCAAGGCCTTCGTCCGGCTCGGCCCAGGAGCCGAACTGTCCACAGAGGACGTTCTGACGCACTGCGAAAGCCAGTTGGCCAACTACAAGATTCCTCGATTTGTCGAGTTCGTGGCGGAGCTGCCGCGGAATCTGTCGGGGAAGGTGCTGAAACGCGTGTTGCGGGAGGAGAACGGATGACCGTCGAGTACGAGCGACGCGGGCCGGTGGCCGTCGTCACGATGAACCGGCCGGAGTACCGGAACGCGCAGAACTCGGCGATGACCTACGCGCTCGACGCGGCGTTCGCCCGCGCCGTCGACGATCCCGAGGTCAAGGTGATCGTGCTGGCCGGCGCGGGGAAGCATTTCTCCGCCGGGCACGACATCGGGACGCCGGAACGCGACGTGGACGTCTCGTTCGAGCGCAAGGCGGTCCTGTGGTGGGACCATGTCGGCGCCGAGGGCGGCGATCAGCGGTTCGCCCGCGAGTCCGAGGTCTACCTCGGCATGTGCCGCCGGTGGCGCGAGATCCCGAAGCCGACCATCGCGAGTGTCCAGGGCGCGTGCATCGCGGGCGCGCTGATGCTGGCGTGGGTGTGCGACATGATCGTCGCCTCCGACGACGCGTTCTTCGCCGACCCCGTGGTGCGCATGGGGATTCCCGGTGTCGAGTACTTCGCGCACCCCTGGGTCCTCGGTCCGCGCGCGGCCAAGGAAGTGTTGTTCACCGGTGAGCGCTTCACGGCGCAGCAGGCCAAGGAATGGGGCATGCTGAACCGCGTCGTCCCGCGCGCCGACCTCGAAACCGAAACGATGGCGCTCGCGGAGAAGATCGCGGCGATGCCGCGGATGGGGCTCGCGCTCGCCAAGAAGGCCGTGAACCAGGCGGAAGACCTGATGGGTCTGCGGTCCGGAATGGACTCCGTGTTCGGGCTGCACCACTTCGCGCACGCGCACAACGCCGAGGTCTCCGGCGGTGACTCGCTGGGTGGGCAGGACGCGCGCTCGATGCGGGACGCGAGTTCGTGATGAACCTGGACCTGGATGAACAGACACTCGCCTTCCGTGACGAAGCACGCTCCTGGCTCGCCGCGAACGTTCCCGCCGAGCCGCTGAAGTCGTTCGACACCGCCGAAGGATTCGCGCAGCACCGCGAGTGGGAAGCGAAGCTGGCCGACGCCCGGTGGTCCGTCGTCTCGTGGCCGCGCGAGTTCGGCGGGCGGGACGCGAGTCTTCTGGAGTGGGTGCTGTTCGAGGAGGAGTACTACGCGGCGGGCGCACCGTTGCGGGTGAACCAGAACGGCATCTTCATGCTCGCGCCGACGCTGTTCTCCCATGGCACGGAAGAGCAGCAGCGCCGCATCCTGCCGAAGATGGCGCGCTCCGAGGAGGTCTGGGCGCAGGCATGGTCGGAACCCGAGGCGGGCAGCGACATCGCCGCTCTCCGAAGCAGCGCGACCCGCTGCGACGGCGGCTGGCGGGTCAGCGGGCAGAAGACGTGGAGCTCGCGGGCGACGTTCGCCGACCGCGCGTTCGGCCTGTTCCGCAGTGAACCGGACTCGGTGCGGCACAAGGGACTCACCTATCTGATGGTGGATCTGCGGGCCGAGGGTGTCACCGTCCGGCCGATCCCCCAGCTGGACGGCGAACCGGGGTTCGCCGAGATCTTCTTCGACGACGTCTTCGTCCCCGACGAGGACGTGATCGGCGCGCCGGGCGAGGGCTGGCGGGTCGCGATGACGACGGCGAACAACGAACGCGGCCTCTCCCTGCGCAGCCCCGGCCGGTTCCTCGCCGCGGCCGACCGGCTGGTCTCGCTCTGGCACGACGCCGGTCGTCCGGCGCACACCGCGGACCGGGTCGCCGACGCGTGGATCGGCGCGCGGGCGTATCAGCTGTACACCTTGGGCACGGTCACCCGGCTCGCGGACGGCGCCGAGCTCGGCCCGGAATCGAGTGTCAACAAGCTGTTCTGGTCACACCTCGACGTCGCCCTGCACGAAACCGCGCTCGACATCCTCAGCCCGGACGCCGAACTGCGGGGCGGCTGGAGCGACGGCTGGCTGTTCTCCCTGGCCGGGCCGATCTACGGCGGGACCGACCAGATCCAGCGGTCCATCGTCGCCGAACGGCTGCTCGGCCTGCCGAAGGGGGCACGATGAGGTTCGCACTCTCCGACGAGCAGGAGCAGTTCTCCCGCAGCCTGCACGATCTTCTGTCCGGCATGGACACCGACTCGGCCAACCGGTCGTGGGCGTCAGGCGATCCCGGGCCCGGCCTCAAGATCTGGCGGCGTCTGGCGGAACTCGGCGTTACCGCACTGGCGGTCCCCGAGAAGTACGACGGTCTCGGCGCGACCCCGGTGGATCTGGCCGTCGGCTTCGAACGGCTCGGGTACCACTGCGTTCCCGGGCCGTGGACCGACACCGTGGCCGTCCTGCCGTCGTTGCTCGACGACGAGCTGCTGACGTCGGTCGCGTCCGGCGAGACGCTGGCTTCGGTGGCTTTCGCGCCGCATGTGCCGTACGCCTTGGATTCAGACGTCGCAGACGCGCGTCTCGCCGTCGAGAACGGCAGGCTGCGCGCGTTCACCCCCGGCCCGGTTTTGTCCTCTGTGGACGGATCACGGCGGCTGTTCCCGCCCGTGGCCGGAGACGATCTCGGCACCGCGCTCGATGCGGAGCGCGCGTTCGAACTGGGTTGCCTGGCCACCGCGGCGCAACTCCTCGGTGCGGGACGATGGCTGCTCGACACGTCCGTCGCGTACGCCGCGCAACGCAAGCAGTACGGCCGTGAGATCGGCGGCTACCAGGCGATCAAACACCTGCTCGCGGATGTCGCGACCGGCCTCGCGCTGGCCGAACCGCTGCTGTTCGGCGCGGCCGTCACGCTGGACCGGCGCGACGTCTCCGCGGCCAAGGTGGCGTGCGGCGACGCCGCGCATCTCGCCGCCCGGACCGGGCTGCAGGTGCACGGTGCGATCGGCTACACGGCGGAACACGCCCTCGGCCTGCGGCTGACCAGGGTCCGTGCGCTGGTCGGCGCCTGGGGAACGCCGCGATTCCACCGGGAGCGGGTGCTGTCATGACGTTCACCGCCGAGCAGGACGCGCTGCGCGACAGCGTGCGGAAACTGCTGGACCGGGAAGCGGATCCCTGGCCCGAGCTGTGCGAGCAGATCGGGGTGGCGGCGCTGGCCGTTCCCGAGCGGTTCGGCGGGCTCGGCGCCGGGACGGCGGAACTGCAGGTGGTCGCCGAAGAACTGGGCAGGGTCCTCGCCGACGTCCCGTTCCTCGGCTCGGCCGTGCTCGCCGTGCACGCCGTCCTGGCCACGGGCAACGACGAGGCTTGCGAACGGCTGCTCCCCCGCCTCGCCGAAGGTGTCGTCGGCGCGGTGGCCTGGACCGATGCCGAAGGTTCCTGGAGCGAGCCGGCCTGCCGCCTCGTCGACTCCGCGATGGAGGGTGAGGCGCACTACGTCCTCCACGGTGACGAGGCCGAGATCCTGCTGGTCGTGGCCGATGGCTCGCTGTACGAAGTCACCGAAGCGCGGCGGGAGCGGACTCCGGCGATGGACGAAACCCGGCGACTCGCGCGGGTTCGTTTCGACGGTGCGCCCGCCCGGCTGATCGGACCGGTCGACCTCGGCGCACTACGAGACGTCGCCTGCGCCGTCCTGGCCGCCGAACAGGCCGGGGCCGCGGCACGGGCGTTCGAGCTGACCGTGGAGTACAGCAAGCAGCGGCATCAGTTCGGCAGGCCGATCGGCGGTTTCCAGGCATTGAAGCACCGGATGGCGGATCTCCACGTCCTGGTGGAGACCGCGCGCTCGGCGGCCTACGTGGCTCCGGAGTCGAGCAGACTGGCCGCGGTGGCCAAGGTGCACTGCTCGGAGGCGCTGGCGACGGTGGCGGGCGAAATGATCCAGCTGCACGGCGGGATCGCGATCACCTGGGAGCATCCGGCGCATCGCTATTTCAAGCGGGCGCATGGCGCGGCGCACCTGTTCGGCTCTCCCGGAGAGCACCTCGGACGGGTGCGGCCACCCTTATCGTGAGCCGGTGGAGTGCGCGATCTGTGTCAAGCACCGTGGCGAAGGCCCGCTGGTGGGGCCGGTCGTCTGGGCCGGCGGCACGGTCGTCGTGTCACACCGGCCGGGCGACTTCCCCGGGTACCTGTTCGTCGAGACGCGGCGACACGTGGCGGCGCTGGACGAGCTGAACTCGGACGAGGTCTCGGCGGTTTCGCGGGCGGCCTGGTGCGCGGCCCGGGGCCTGCGCGCGGAACTGGCTCCGGAGCACGTGTTCTCCGCCATCGCCGGGCGGAGTGTCGCACATTTCCACCAGCACGTTTTCGTACGGCATCAGGGCACACCCGCAGAGATCGGGTGGATGGACGGCCCGTCGTGGACGGGCGCGCCGGTCATCGACATCGCCCTGCTCTGCCGCCGCCTGGCGGGCTACTTCTGATCCAGGAACCGGGTGATGGCGCGGATACGGTCACCGTCGAGAGTGAGGACCATCAGTCCGGCCGGTGTCTCACCGTGACGGCAGACGAAGGCCGGCTGGTCGTTGGCCCGTGTCGGGGTCATGGTGAAACCCTCCACGGGAATGGCCATGGTGACGCGGAGGAAGCCCGCGATCGCTTCGAGACCGTGGTACTCGTGCGGCGCCGGCGGCATGGCGAGCCATGCGTCGTCGGTGAGCAGGCTGAGGACGCCGTCGAGGTCGCCCGCGGTGAACGCGTCGGCGAAGCGCCTGGTCAGCTCGCGTTCCTGCGGTGAGGGGCGGTGTGTCGTGTGGGCTCGATGCTTGTTGAGGGAGGCACGGGCGCGCTGAAGGATGCCTTTGACCGCCGTCTCGGTGGTGCCGAGCATGCTCGCGACGTCCGCGGCGGGGAAGCACAGGACGTCACGCAGGACGAGCGCGGCGGCTTGTCTCGGCGGGAGGAGCTGGAGTCCGGTGATGAAGGCGAGCTCGATCGCTTCCTTGGCGCTGTAGCGCGCTTCGGGGCCGGGCTCGCTGTCGGCGAGTTCGTCCGGATACGGCTGTAACCAGGTCACTTCACTGCGACGGCTCGGCTCCGGCGGGTCGAACGGCGACACCGGCTCGGGCGGACGACGGCGGCCCGCGTCCCTCAGGGCGTTGAGGCAGCGGTTGGTGGCGATGCGGTACAGCCACGTGCGAAGCGACGAGCGCCCCTCGAAGCCGTCGAGGCCCTTCCACGCGGCGAGGAGCGTCTCCTGGACGGCGTCCTCGGCGTCGGTGATGGAGCCGAGGATCCGGTAACAGTGCAGGTGGAGCTCGTGCCGGTACGTGTCGGTGAGCTCGCGAAACGCCTGTTCGTCTGTGGCCCTGGTGCTCACAGGCCGTTCCTTTCGCGGCTGGAGTGGTGTCTGACTGGGTGAAGACCGACGAAAGGAACCATCATGACCAGTCCTGCCTTGGATGTCGCGCTCGCCTACCACCACGCGTGGACGGGCAAGGACTTCGAGAAGGCGATGACCTACGTCACCGACGACATCGTCTGTCACACGCCCGGCGGGCCCCTTTCCGGCGCTGAGGCGTTCCGCGGGTTCATGGGCCCGTTCACCGAGATCCTGACCGGCTCGACCCTGCTTTCGGCGTTCGGGGACGAGACGACCGCGTTGCTGATGTACGACACGGCGACCCTGCCGGTGGCGAGCGCGCCAGGGGCCGAGCTGCTGACGGTGCGGGAGGGGAAGATCGTGGAGTTGCGGATCGTGTTCGACAGGGCTCCTTTCAATGCGGCTCGGGAGGCTGCTGCGGGGGCTTAGCCGGGGGTGCTCGGTGGCGCGTGAAGGACTCCTTCCCTCGGTTCAGTGAGGGAAGGAGTCCTGGTTTCTGGAGGGGGCGCCTGGTCTGGGCTTTCTGGCGTGTCCGTCGTATGGGGTTGCGACCGATCGGGGCCTGGGCGCGGGGGTCGCCGCCTGGCGTGCGCGCCCGGATGGCCGGGGCATACAGAAACCTGCCAACCGAGTAGTTCCTAACGGGACGGGCTCTGAGCGCGCCGGTGCCACGACGTGGCGCACATCCGGGCGGCTGCGGGGGCTGCCCACTGCGGGAGTCCAGAGTGGACGGGCCTGGCCGCGCCGGGGCAACCGCCCGGCCTATTTCCAGTGAGCCAGGGCGTGCCTATCGACTTCCCGCGGAACCGCGCTTTGGGCGCACCGGAGTCGCCGCCCGGCGTGAGGCCGGGTGGCTCCAGGGCGTATTTCTGTGCCGATCAGAAGGGTGGGGTGTCGTCCTCGGGTTGGGGTCGTGGGTCGTGGAGAGGTTCGGGGGTCGCGTGGTAGGTACGGCCAGTGGGGGTGGTGATGGTCATGCCGCCGTTGCCGGTAGGGGTGGTGGTCCAGCCGGGTTCTTCTTTGAGGAGGTTGTGGATCTTGCAGGCGGCGTGGCAGTTGTGGTGGTCGGTGCCGCCGTGGCGGGCCCAGGTGGTGATGTGGTCGATTTCGGAGAATTCGGCGGGCCGGTGGCAGCCGGGGTGGGTGCATTCCCGGTCGCGGGCTTTGATCAGGCGGGCGAGCGAGGCCGGGGACCGGTAGGTGCCGGGGCCGGCCTCGAGGAGTTGCCCGGTGGCGGGGTCGGTGATCAGCCGGGACCAGGTCGAGGCGGGGTCGGCGGCGATCTCGCGGACGAACCAGCCGGGAACGGGGCCGTAGCCGGCGAGGGTCGCGGGATCTTCGCGTGCGCCGGTCAGGGTCAGCAAGTCGACATAGACATGGACATGCGCCCGCGGTGTGCCGTGCCCGTCCTCGGCCAGCAGCCGCTCGGCGAAAATATCCGCCCGGTGCTGATCCAACGTCCGGGACTGGTCGGTCATACGGCGTTTCCTGGCCGCCTGGCTCAGCGACGCGTAGATCGAACTCGCGACCTCGGCGGGAAGCCAACCGGACAGCTTCGACATGGTCTCGTCCTCGTGCTCCAGCGAGACATGCCGCAACGCGCGTTTGGCTGCGGCACGTTCTCGGTAGCCGCCGGGATCGAACTTCTGTACCGCGTGATCCACCGATTTCCGGATCGCCCCGGGATCGCGCCCGGCGAGACGCGTGACCATCCAAGCGTCCACCTGTGCGGCGATCTCGTCGGAGACTTCACGGGTCAGCTGGGTGACTTTCGACGCCTTGTACAGATCGATGTCACCGTTTTCCAGCGCCGCCAACGTGTTCGGCAACCGGGACACCAGCGCACACGAGGTTTCGACCAGCAGATGCGCCTGGTTACGGGAGACCGAGAAGGCCAACGCGACCTCCTCGGTCACCGATCTTCGCGAACCGCCCACCCTGGCGAAACCCGCTATCGAACGCACCTGCCGCCCCTGCGCCTGACGCAACACAACCTCCTCGTCAAAAGCGGCATCAAGAAGACGAGCAGCTTTCGGATTAAAAACAAAAGAAGTGGTCATAGCCAAGATTATATTCGAACACGAGTTCGACCGCCACTGATCGGCTTTAGCCAGCCCAGCGTCTGCCGCGGCCGGTCGTTGAGTTCGTCTGCGATGGCATCGAGTTCGTCCTGTGAATACCCGGATAGGTCGGTTCCTTTGGGAAGGGATGGTTTCAACTGCTGAGTGCACCACCTCTAGTCTAGCAACGCTTTGCTGAACGCTTCGATCGGCTTTAGCCAGCCCAGTGTCTGCCGCGGCCGGTCGTTGAGTTCGTCTGCGATGGCATCGAGTTCGTCCCGTGAATACCCGTCGGTTCCTTTCAGGAGGTCCTTGCGCAGCAATCCATTGGCGTTATCGTGCTGCCTCGTTGCCAGGGTGAGCGTGGACCATCTCGGAAACGGCTCCCAGAGAGACACCGGCGCCACAAGCCATCGGTGTTCTCATCAGCGCGGATCGCAAAAACCGGCATACCAGTGGCCATTCTGAACCCAACTCCCGAAACCGACGGGCACAGGCCACCGAACGAAGCCATCACCGGTCGCCGAGCGCTTGCCGCCATACCCGTTCGAACTCGTCGCCGGTGATCCTGGACGCCTCGAACTCCTGCTGCGCGTTGATCTCGGCAAGGGGCGGGACGGGAACCTCACCCAAACCGGTGCCGCCCACCTCGTCCTTCTCGTCGGCCCAACCGACCCTGCCGTCCCGGAACCGCTCGACTTTCCGGCACTCATAACCATCGGAGCCGACCTCGCTGAGGATCTCCACCGGCTCCTCGCCGAAGTCGTGCGACCACACGATCCGCAAGTACCACCTCATCACGCACCCAGGGTAGGGCCAACCCCCGCACCGACCCACCGGCGCACCGCATTCACCCCACCTCCACCCCGGACGAGACTCACCAGGGTGACCGCAAACCTCCGCACAGGCAGCGATTTCGCCCGTCTGTCCCGCCGCGTCAGCGCGGCGGGCCTCCTCGACCGCCGTCCCGGCTACTACGCCTTCCGCATCGGCCTGGTCGCCACTCTCTTCGTCTCCGGCTGGATCGCCTTCTTCGCGATCGGGGATTCCTGGTGGCAGCTGGGGATCGCCGTCTTCCAGGCGGTGATGTTCGGCCAGATCGCGTTGCTGTCGCACGATCTCGCGCACCGGCAGGTGTTCCGCACCCGTCGTCCGAGTGAGATCGCCGGCCGGATCGCGGGAAACCTCGGCGTCGGCATGAGTTACGGCTGGTGGATGGACAAGCACACCCGTCACCACGCCAACCCGAACCACGAGGACCTCGACCCCGACGTCGATCCGGACATCCTCGTGTGGTCGAAGGACCAGGCGCGGGCCAGCAAGGGACTGCCCCGGTTCATCGGCCGCTACCAGGCGTTCCTGTTCTTCCCGCTACTGACCCTCGAAGGCCTGAACCTGCACTTCTCCGGCATCCGCGCGGTTTCGAAGCCGGGCCTCCGGCGGCGCGGGCTCGAAGCGGCGTTGCTGCTGGCGCATTTCGCGCTCTACTTCAGCGCGCTGCTCGTGGTCCTCTCCCCCGGCAAGGCGCTCGTCTTCTTCATCGTCCACAAAGCACTGTGGGGTGTCTACATGGGATCGATCTTCGCGCCCAACCACAAGGGGATGCCGATCCTGTCCGGGGACACCGAACTCGACTTCCTCCGCAAGCAGGTGCTCACGTCACGCAACGTCCGCGGCGGCCGGATCGTCGACGTCGCGCTCGGCGGCCTCAACTACCAGATCGAGCACCATCTGTTCCCGAGCATGCCGTCGCCGCATCTCCGCCGCGCCCGGCCCATCGTCCAACGGTACTGCGACGAGATCGGCGTCCCGTATCACGAGACCGGGCTCATCGAGTCGTACTCGCTCGCGTTGCGCAGCCTTCACGACGCCGGCGAGCCGATCAGAGCCAATCGTCGGGACGCGGCCAGGGCATGAGCGCGGCGAGCGCGTCCGTCACCGGCTCGGTCACCGTGTACCGCCCGCGATGGAACAGCAACGGCCGATCGTCGGACGGCTCCCCGAGCGCGGTGACCCTGCCGACGACGACGTAGTGGTCTCCCGCCTCGTGCACGGCTTCTAGCGTGCAGTCGATCCACGTCAGAGCCCCGGTCAGCAAAGGGGATCCGGACGGGGCGGGGGTCCAGTCGACCGAGGCGAACTTGTCCGCGCCCCGCGCGCCGAACACGGCGCTGACGTCCTGCTGGTCCTCCGCGAGCACGTTGACGGCGAACCGGCCGGACTCGGCGAGCACCGCCCAGGTCCGGGAAGTCTTGGCAGGACAGAAAAGCACCAACGGTGGATCGAGGGAAAGCGCCGCGAACGACTGGCACGCGAAGCCCACCGGCGCCGTGCCGTCGTGCCCGGTCACCACGGCGACGCCGGTGCAGAAGTGCCCGAGCACCGTGCGGAACCGCGCCGGATCGATGTCCGCGCCGAGGTCCGTCACCGGGGTCACGACTGCCCCGGCGGGCGGGCGCCGATCGAAAAGTCGTGTCCCCACAAGGAAACCGCCGTACTCTCTCGGGCGATCCAGCTCTCGTCGTCCACTTGACGCCCCTCGCAGCCGTATTCGACGTCGAAGCCGCCGGGGGTCTTCATGTAGAACGAGAGCATCAGATCGTTGACGTGCCGCCCGAGGGTCGCCGACATCGGCACCTTCCGGCGGATGGCACGATCGAGACAGAGGCCGACGTCGTCGGTGTTCTCCACTTCGACCATGAGGTGCACGATGCCGCTCGGAGTCGGCATCGGGAGGAACGCGAGACTGTGGTGCCGCGGGTTGCAGCCGAAGAACCGCAGCCACGCCGGAGCGCCGTCGGCGGGCCTGCCGACCATCTGCGGCGGCAGTTTCATCGAGTCCCGCAGCCGGAACCCGAGCACGTCACGGTAGAACCGCAGGGAAGCGGCATCGTCGTGGGTGGACAGGACGACGTGCCCGAGTCCTTGTTCACCGGTCACGAACTTGTGCCCATAAGGGCTGACGACGCGCCGGTGCTGCAACGCGACACCGTGGAACACTTCGAGCGTATTGCCCGAAGGGTCCTCAAAGGACACCAAGCCGTCGACCCGGCGATCGGCCAGCTGATCCGGCGTGCCTTCCTTGTACGGCACCGAGTGCGCGTCGAGCGAAGCCCGGATCTCGTCGAGTTCACCGGCGTTGGCGACCTCCCAGCCCGCCACGGCGAGCCGGTCGTGCTCACCGGGGAAGATCACGAGCCTCGCCGGGAAGTCGTCCATGCGCAGGTAGAGCGCTTCCGGGTTCGTGCCGGAGCCCTCGACCATGCCGAGGACCTTCAGCCCGTATTCGCGCCACGCGGCCATGTCGGTGGCTTCGATGCGGAGGTAGGCGAGCGATCGGATACCCATCAGGAGGCTCCCAGGAAGTCGAGTGCCAGCCGGTTGAATTCGTCGAACTTCTCCAGCTGCGCCCAGTGCCCGCAGCCACCGAACACGTGCAGCTGGGCACGAGGGATCGTCTTGAGCGCGAGCAGCGCGCCGTCGAGCGGATTGACGCGGTCCTCCCGGCCCCAGATCAGGAGCACGCGCTGCCGCAGGCGATGCGCCTCACGCCACAGCATGCCCTCTTCATAGGTGTCGGGCTGGGCGAACGACTTGCCCATCGCCTTCATCGCGGCCAGTGACTCCGGCGCGCTCGCGGCGGCGAACCGCTCGTCGATCAGTTCGTCGGTGATCAGCGACTGGTCGTGCACCATGATCCGCAGGAAGGCTTCGAGTTTCTCGCGACTCGGTCCCGGCGGGGCACTGAACCGGCCGAGGTTCTTGATGCCCTCGGTGGGATCGGGCGCGAACAGGTTCACGCTCAGCCCGCCCGGCCCCATCAGGACGAGTCGCCCGGCCCTCTTCGGGTGGTTGAGCGCGAGCCGCACGGAAGCCCCGCCACCGAGCGAGTTGCCGACGAAATGCGCCCGCTCGATGCCGAGCTGGTCCATGAGCCCGACCACGGCGTCCGCGCTGTGGCGGAAGTATTGGGGATGCTCGGTCGGCTTGTCCGACCGGCCGAACCCGGGCTGGTCGATGGCCAGCGTCCGGTAGTTCTTGCCGAACACCGGCAGGTTGCGGCCGAAGTTGCTCCACGCCGACGCGCCGGGCCCACCGCCGTGCAGCAGGATCACCGTCTCGGAATGTTCCGCGCCCGCTTCGTGGTAGTGCAGCTTGAGTCCACCTTGGACAGTGATGTACCTGCCTTCGGTCATCAGACCATCGCATTCTCGACGGGCAGCCCGAAGGCGCCGGTTCCGAACATGACGTAGGCGCGCTCGGCGTCGTTCGCCGCGTGCACCCGGCCGGCGTGGGCGTCGCGCCAGAACCGCTGGATCGGGGTTCCGGCCCGCAAGGCGCGGCCGCCGGAGTTCTCGAAAAGCCGGTCGATCGCGAAGATCGCACGCTCCGTTCCGCGGACCTGGTCACGACGCACCCGCAGCCGGGTGGAGAACGGCAGCTTCTCCCCCTTGCACGCCAGCTGGTACAGCTCGTCGATGTTGTGCGTCAGCTGGATCCAGGCCGCGTCGATCTCGCTCGCCGCCTCGGCGATCCTCACCTTGGCGAACGGGTCCTCTTTGGACTGTTCACCGGCGTACGCGGCGCGGACGCGCTTGCCCTGGTACTCGACGTGCGCGTCGTAGGCGCCTTGCGCCATCCCGATGATGGGCGCGGTGATCGTGCTCGGATGCACCGAGCCGTAGGGAAGTTTGTACAGCGGTCCGGGGTTGATCTCCTGTCCGGGCGTCTTGCATTTCGACGTCGCGATGAAGCTCAGCGCGCGGTGCTTCGGCACGAAGACGTCGTTCACGACGATGTCGTTGGAGCCGGTGCCGCGCAGGCCCACGGTGTCCCAGACGTCTTCGATCGTGTAGTCGGCGATCGGCACCAGATAGGTGCAGAAGTCGACCGGCTTGCCGTCCTTGAACACCGGCCCGCCCAGCAGCACCCAGGTCGCGTGGTCGCAGCCGGAGGAGAAACTCCAGCGCCCGCTGAGCCGGTAGCCGCCGTCGACGACGTCCGCCTTGCCCATCGGCGCGTACGACGAGGAGATCCGGACGTCGCTGTCGTCACCCCAGACGTCCTGCTGTGCCTGCGCCTCGAACAGGCCGAGGTGCCACGGGTGGACGCCGAGGATGGAGGCGACCCAGCCGGTGGACCCGCACGCGCTCGCGACGAGTTTGACCGCGGTGTAGAAGCTCACCGGGTCGGCTTCGAGGCCACCGAACGTCTTCGGCTGCAGCAGTTTGAAGAAACCGGTCTCCTGCAGGGATTTGACGGACTCCTCGGGAACGCGCCTGGCGTCCTCCGCCTCCTGCGCCCGCTCCCGCAGGACCGGCAGCAGCTCCCGGATCCCCGCGATCACGTCCTGCGCGGCGTGCTCGCTCATATGCGTTCCCTCTCTCGTTCTCGGTGAACCGGGTCCAAGACTAGAACACGTTCTCGTTTTTGTCGACCGATCCCCGGTCGAGGGCACTGTGCAGCCCGGCACGCCGACCGGAAAACACGCAGTCGGCCAGCGACAGACCGCTCACGTAGGACCTAGAACAGATTCCCACCGCGGTGCGGCCCGCCGCGTACAGCCCGCGGATCGGGGCGCCGGTGGCGGAACGCACCGCGCCGGTCTCCTCGTCCACGACCAGCCCGCCCAGCGTCAGCATCGGGCACGGATAGCCCAGGTTCGGCTTGATCGAGACGTCGATCAGCGAGTACGGCGCCCGGTCCAGCGACCGCGCGAACTCCGCCGGTTTACCCGTCGGATCCACGCCGGACCGCGCCGCCTCGACACTGGCGGCCAGCCCGCCGGGATCGACGCCCGCCTTGCGCGCGACCTCATCGAGCGAACCGGCGACGACCCGTTGCCTCAGCAGATACCGCACCTGAAGTCCTTGGAACCATTGGCTTTGCCCGCGCGCGTCCCGCCGGACCTCCCGGACGATGGCGTCGTCGACCAGCAGCCAGCCACGCCCTTCGTGCCCCGTGATCATGCGTTCGCCGACAGCCGCGCCGTACCGGGACTCGTCGATGATCCGGCCGCCCGTCTTGTCCACGAGGAGACCGCCGAGAAACGCCGACGGCGGGGTGATGAACCGCCAGGCCGAGATCCGCCCGAGTTCAGCGGTCGCCCCACCCGCTTCGACCCCCATCCGGATGCCGGATCCGTCGTCGGCCGACGTCCCGAGCGCCAGTCCGCCGCGATACGCGGGCGCGTGCTCACGCACCATCTCACGGTTCGCGATGAACCCGCCCGCCGCGAGCACGACCCCGCGGGAGGCGGAAATCCGCAGCTCACGGCCATACTGGCGCTCGATGCGCTCCGCTCGCCGGTGCAACGACTTCCGCAGCGAGGGCACGTAGATGCCCGGCTTGGCCGCATATGCCGACAGTCTCCGATGCGCGGCCCGCACACGAGCGGGAGCGTCCCGCAGCGTGGACACGACGACGCCGGTCACGGTCCCGTCGGCGTCCACGATCAGGTTCCGCGCGGCGGTCTGCGGCAGCACCTGGATACCGCGGCTCCGAACCGCTTCCATCAGGCGTTTCATCAGCAGTTTTCCCGACGTGCCCGGCCCTTTGACGCGATGCCCGCGCGGCGCGGGCTTGGCGGCGTCACGGAAACCGCCCGCCGCCTCGCTGCCCGAGTAGTACAGATAGTGCTTGTCGCTCGGATACGACGTCTTGTACGGGCACAGACTGCCCTCGAAGGGCACGCCGTTGTCCTCCAGCCAGGAGATCATCTCCGTACTGCCCGCGCAGAAACGCCGCAGGGTCTCCTCGGAGACGACGTCACCGACCTCCAGCCGCAGGTAGTCGTACATCGCGTCGACGCTGTCGTCGACGCCCGCGTCCCGCTGCTGCGCCGTCCCGCCCCCGGCGTAGACGACACCACCGCTGACCGCGCTCGCGCCACCGCCGGAGAAGCGGTCCAGCACCAGCACCCGGGCACCGGCATCGGCGGCCTCGATCGCCGCACAGGCGCCGGCCGCACCGAAACCCACGATCACCACATCCGCGACGAGGGAGTCCATGACCCCACCCTAGAACTAGAACACGTTCTCGTCTATGGTGACTGGAGCAGCGCGGATGCTGCTACATGCTTCCTACAACGTGTTTCAGGTGAGGGGCGTATGGAGTACGACGTGATCGTGGTCGGCAGTGGTGCCGCCGGGATGACCGCCGCACTGTCCGCAGCCCACCGGGGACTCGAGGTCCTGGTCGTGGAGAAGGCCGCCCACTTCGGCGGTTCGACGGCACGCTCCGGCGGCGGCGTCTGGATCCCCGGCAACCACGCGCTGCGGGCGGCCGGGATCGAGGAGTCCCCGGAGCGGGCGCGCGAATACCTCGAAGCGATCGTCGGCGACGTCGTCCCCGCCGAACTCCGGTCGGCCTTCCTCGACCGCGGCCCCGAGGTCCTGTCCTTCGTCTGTGACAAGACACCGTTGCGTTTCCGCTGGGTCCGCGGCTACTCGGACTATCACCCGGAAGCCCCCGGCGGGCGCGCGGGCGGACGGTCGGTGGAGCCGGCCGCGCTCGACGGCAACTTGCTCGGCCCGGAGCTGGCGAATCTGGAGCCGCCGTACAGCGCTCCCCCGCTCGGCGCCCCGATCACCCAGGCGGACTACCGGTGGCTGAGCCTGCTCGCCCGGCATCCGCGCGGCATCCTCCGCGTGTTCGGTCTCGGCGGGCGCTGGCTCGCCGGACGGATCCGCCGTCAGCGGCTGCTTTCCATGGGGCAAGCGCTTGCGGCCGGTCTGCGTGAAGGTCTTCGCCGGGCGGATGTCCCCGTCTGGCTGAACACACCGCTGGTGGACCTCAAGAGCGAAGGCGACCGGGTGACCGGCGTCGTCGTCCGCCACGAGGGTGAGGAAAAGACGGTCCGTGCGCGGCTCGGCGTCGTCCTCGGCGCGGGCGGGTTCGAGCGCAACGAAGAGATGCGAATCAAGTACCAGCGGGCGCCCATCGGTACGGAATGGACCGTCGGCGCCGAGGCCAACACCGGTGACGCCATCGACGCCGGGCTCAAACTCGGCGCGGCCGTCGACCTGATGGACGACGCGTGGTGGGGCCCGTCCATCCCTCTCACCGGCGGCCCGTGGTTCGCGCTCGCCGAACGGTCGCGGCCCGGCTGCCTCATGGTCAACGCGCGGGGCGAACGCTTCGTCAACGAATCGGCGCCGTACGTCGAGGCCGTGCACGCGATGTACGGCGACGGTGACGGCCCCGGTGCGAACATCCCGACCTGGCTGGTGTTCGACCAGCGCAACCGCAACCGGTACATGTTCACCGGCCTCGGCCCGCGCCAGCCGCTGCCCGGACGCTGGTTCAAAGCGGGCATCGCGGTCAAAGCGAGCACGATCGCGAAACTCGCCGAGCGGATCGAGGTCCCGGCCGACGCGCTGGAAGCCACCGTGCGCCGGTTCAACGGCTTCGCCAGGAGCGGCGTGGACGAGGACTTCCACCGCGGGCGCAGCGCGTACGACCACTACTACGGCGACCCGCGGAACAAGCCCAACCCGAGCCTGGGCCCGCTGGACGTCGCGCCGTACTACGCGGTGAAGATCGTGCCCGGCGACCTGGGCACCAAGGGCGGTTTGAGGATCGACCCGCACGCGCGCGTCCTGCGCGAGGACGGGTCGGTGATCGAAGGGCTTTACGCGGCGGGCAACACGAGCGCGGCGGTGATGGGCCGCACCTACGCGGGCCCCGGCGCGACGATCGGCCCGGCGATGGTGTTCGGCTACCTTGCGGCCGAGCATCTCGCGCAGCAAGATCACACCAAAGCGGGAGGCAGCCGATGACGACGGAATCCGTACGGCAGATCGACGCGGGCGCGCCCCCCACGCGGTTCGCGCGCGGGTGGCACTGTCTCGGCCTCGCCGAGTCGTTCCGCGACGGGAAGCCGCACGCCATCACGGCGTTCGGGACGAAACTGGTGGTCTTCGCCGATTCGTCCGGCAAGCTGAACGTGCTCGACGGGTACTGCCGCCATATGGGCGGCGACCTCACCCAGGGCGAGGTCAAGGGCGACGAGATCGCCTGCCCGTTCCACGACTGGCGCTGGAACGGCAACGGCAAATGCGTCTCCATCCCCTACGCCAAACGGGTTCCGCTGCGGGCGCGGACGAAGTCGTGGCAGGTGCTGGAGGAGAACAAGCAGCTGTTCGTCTGGCACGACCCGGAGGGCAACCCGCCGCCGGAAGACGTCGTCATCCCGCGGATCGAAGGCATCTTCACCGGCGAGTGGAGCAACTGGACCTGGGACTCGGTGCTCATCGAGGGCTCCAACTGCCGCGAGATCATCGACAACATGGTCGACATGGCGCATTTCTTCTACATCCACTACGCCTTCCCGACCTACTTCAAGAACGTGTTCGAGGGGCATGTCGCCACGCAGTACCTGAACACGAAGGGCCGCCCGGACAAGGGAATGGCGTCGAACTACGGCGGCGAGGAAAACCTGCTGCGGTCGGAAGCGTCCTACTTCGGTCCGTCCTACATGATCAACAAGCTGCTCAACACGTACCAGGGTTTCGAGATCGAGAACGTGCTGATCAACTGCCACTATCCGGTCACCGAGAACTCGTTCGTGCTGCAGTGGGGCGTGAGCGTGAAGAAATTCGAGGGCGTCTCGGACGAGCACGCGGACAAGATCGCCGGGAAGTTCGCCAAGGGCATCGGTGTCGGATTCCTGCAGGACGTGGAGATCTGGCGTAACAAGACCCGGATCGACAACCCGTTGCTGTGCGAGGAGGACGGGCCGGTCTACCAGCTGCGCCGCTGGTACGACCAGTTCTATGTGGACGCCGCCGACGTCACCGAGGACATGACGCGCCGGTTCGAGTTCGAAGTGGACACCAGCCGCGCCAACGAGGTCTGGGCGGCGGAGGTGGCCGACAACCTGGCGCGGCAGCAGGCGGAAGAGGCCGGGGTGTGAAGCCCGAGACCGTCGAATTCCTCACCGCCGGGCTTCGGCCGCTGAGCTGCCGCGCGTGCGGGACGTGCGTGCTGGTCAAGAAGAACAGCATGCAGCACACCAGCATCCAGTGGACGAGCGACGCGTCCCGGAGCTGCCCGGTGTTCGCCGAGCAGAAGGCGTCCGGCGCGCAGACGGCGTTGCTCGACACCTGCGGCAATCTCAGCGACAGCATCGACGCCGCGCTGAAGGACGGCCTGCTGGAGGTGCCCGAATGAGCGGTCCCGTCACCGTGACCGTGGCCGAGGTGATCACCGAGACCGCCGACGCGCGGTCGATCGTGTTCGAGATCCCGGCCGAGCACGCTTCGGTTTTCGCTTACACCCCAGGGCAGTTCCTCACGTTGCGCGTGCCGAGCGACCGGACCGGCTCGGTGGCCCGCTGCTACTCGCTCTCCAGCGCGCCGCACGAGGGCCGGGTGCAGGTCACCGTCAAACGCACCGCCGACGGCTACGGGTCGAACTGGCTCTGCGACAACCTCCGGGCAGGCCAGGAGGTCCAGGTCCTGCCGCCGGCCGGGGTGTTCAGCCCCGCGTCGCTCGACGAGGACTTCCTGCTGCTCGCGGGCGGCAGCGGTATCACGCCGGTGATGTCCATCCTCAAGTCCGCGCTGGAGCACGGCACCGGCAAGGTGGTGCTGCTGTACGCCAATCGCGACGAAGGTTCGGTGATCTTCGCCCGGGAACTGGCGGACCTCGCCGCTCGGTACTCCGACCGGCTGGTCGTCGTGCACTGGCTGGAGAGCCTGCAAGGACTGCCGACGGAGGCACATCTGCGCGCGCTGGTGACGCCGTACACCGCGCACGAAGCGTTCATCTGCGGCCCGGGGCCGTTCATGGACGCCGCGCGCACGGTGCTCAAGGACCTCGGGCTGCCGCGCAAGCGGATCCACCTGGAGCGGTTCCTTTCGTTGGGCGGGAACCCGTTCGAGGTGGCCGAACCCGTCGCCGTCGAAGAGGCCGAGACCCCGGCGTCGGTCGAGGTCACCCTCGACGGCGAGACGAAGAAGCTCACCTGGCCTCGCCGGACGAAACTGCTGGACCTGTTGCTGGAAAAGGGTTTCGACGCGCCGTACTCGTGCCGCGAGGGCCAGTGCAGCGCGTGCGCCTGCCGCGTCACCTCCGGCGAGGTGAAGATGCTGAACAACGAAGTCCTCGACGGCGACGACATCGCCGAAGGCATCGTGCTGGCGTGCCAGTCCCTGCCGCTGACCGACGACGTCACCGTCACCTACGAGTAGGAGCTCACGGTGGTTTCTTCAGGCAAGCCCGTGTCCAGAGCCGTAACACGCGTGCTCAGAGCCGTAACTCGCGTGTCCGGAGCCCGATGACTCACGGCCCGCGAGTTACGGCTCCAATCACGCGTGTCCACCGAAAACCCACAGCACCGTAGGAGTCCCTGTGCCCATCGATCCCTCCGTCGCGATCGGCGCCGACCTCGGCGAGGTGAGCTTCGCCTGGACGGCGTCGGACGTGCAGCTCTACCACCTGGCGCTGGGCGCGGGCGCGGACCCGATGAGTCCGCGCGAACTGCGCTACACCTACGAAGACGGCCTCCAGGTGCTGCCGACGTTCGCCACCGTGGCGGCGAACCTGCGTGTGTTCGAGCCGCCGGCGGTCTCGTTCCCCGGCGTCGAGGTCGACCTCGGAAAAGTGTTGCACGGCAAACAGGAGGTGATCGCGCACCGGCCGATCCCGACATCGGGGAAGGCCGTGGCGCGTACGCGGATCGTCGACGTCTTCGACAAGGGCAAGGCGGCCGTGATCGTGAACGAGACGGTCGCCACCGACTCGGACGGAACTCCATTGTGGACACTGCGGTCGAGCATCTTCGCCCGTGGCGAAGGGGGTTTCGGCGGCGAACGGGGACCATCCGACCGCGTCGAGCTCCCGTCGCGGGAGCCGGACGCGGTCATCGACACGCCGACGTTACCGCAACAGGCCCTGCTCTACCGGCTCTGCGGGGACCGCAACCCCCTGCACGCCGACCCCGCGTTCGCCGCGGCGGCCGGGTTCGACAAGCCGATCTTGCACGGCCTGTGCACCTACGGCGTCATCGCGAAGGCCGTCACCGACGAGTTCCTCGCCGGCGACACCGCCCGCGTCGCGTCGTTCTCGGCCAAGTTCGCCGGCGTCGTCTTCCCCGGCGAGCCGCTTCGGACCCGGGTCTGGCGCGAGCCCGCCAGGTTGCTGATCACCACCACGGCACCGGACCGGGACGAGGCACCGGTCCTTTCGGACACTTTCTTGACCACGACAGACTGAATCATCGTTCCCGCAGGTAGCGGCTCTGGCTAGACTCGGGCAGGTGCGCCCCTTGATCTCGGACCCGTATGCCGAACTCGGCCGGGACTACGCGCGATCGAGACGCCCGGATCCCCGCATCGCGGCCGCCGTCACCGCCGCCCTCGGCGACGCGCGCTCAGTGGTCAACGTCGGGGCCGGAGCCGGTTCCTACGAACCGGAAGACCGCGACGTGGTGGCCGTCGAGCCGTCGTGGCGGATGATCGCGCAGCGCCCGTCCACCGCTGCCCCGGCCGTGCAAGCGTGCGCGGAAGGGCTGCCCTTCCCCGACGGCGCCTTCGACGCCGCCCTGGCGGTGCTGACCGTGCACCACTGGACGGACGTGACCGCCGGGCTGGCCGAACTGCGGCGAGTGTCCCGCCGCCAGGTGATCGTGACCTGGGATCAGGCGGTGTTCGCGCGGTTCTGGCTGGTGCGGGACTACCTGCCGGAGATCGCCGAACACGAAAGCAGGCTGGCCTGTCTCGACCGGGTCGTCGAAGACCTGACCGCGGCCGGGCGGACTCCCTCGGTGGCTCCGCTGCCGGTGCCGTCGGACTGCGTCGACGGGTTCCTCGGCGCGTATTGGCGCAGGCCCGAGGCCTATCTGTCCGAGCGCGTGCGCGCGGGGATGTCCGGCGTTGCGCTGCTGGACCAGAACGTCGTCGCGACGGCGGTCGAACGGCTGCGCGCCGATCTCGCGGACGGGCACTGGCACCGGCATCACGTCGGCCTGCTCGGCCGGACGGAACTCGACCTGGGATACCGGCTCGTCACCACGTGATCAGAGCCAGGTGGCGAAGCTGGGATGTCCAGGCAAAGGGTCCTACGGCAGGAACCCGTTTCGGCCGAAGGCCCCGCGATCGTAGGGCGCCCTCGACGCACACGGTGACGTAGATGACCAGGCGGCGGCCTGCCGACGTCGATCGCGGCCGCGGGTTCGTCCAGGTGATTCAGTACACAGTGGACGTCTCTCGCGACGTGAACGGCGGTCGACCCCGGACGGCGAGGCATGGTATTCATGGCTTTCGTGACGGCAGGGGACGGGAGCGGCATGACGGCGGAGTACTTCGTGGTCCGTGGCCAGGTGGAGAAGGGCGATCAGCGGGGCAGGGAACTGGGCTTCCCGACCGCCAACATCGCACTGCGCGACCAGGACGGCCAACTCGGCGACGGAGTGTGGGCGGGCTGGGCCGAACGCGCCGACGGTACCCGGATCGCGGCGGCGGTCTCGGTCGGCAGGCGGCCGACCTACTACGGCGCGGACGGCTACCGGCTCGTCGAGGCGCATCTGCTGGACTTCAGCGGCGACCTCTACGGCGAGGTGCTGACCGTCTGGCTGGGCCACCACCTGCGCGAGCAGGAGGCGTACCCCTCGTCGGAGGCGCTGATCGTCGCGCTGAACAAGGACATCGCCAACGCCGCGAAGTGGGCGGCGGACAACCCGGCCGAGGGCCTGCCGGACGTGGGCACCGCCGAGGCGGGCGTCGTGCGCCGCGTCCCCCGAGACTGAGCTGAAGGACGCTTTCCTCGCATAAGACGCGGTGAAAGCGCCCTTCACCGGGTGAGATGAGGGGAAAGCCTCCTTCAGCCGCTAGACCGCCGCGCCCAGCAGCATGTATCCCATCCCCAGTCCCATGATCACCCGGCACACCCGCCGCGACACCTGACCGGCCTCCCCCGCGCCCCGCGCCGCGAGCACCCCGGCGCGCACTGCGTCCGCCGCGAAGTACGCGGCCACGGCACCGAAGATCAACGAAAGCCACAATGCCGAAGTGCCGCTGGGGCCGGTCATCACCAGCCACGGACCATGCGTGACGTCGCTGTGCGGCATGAACGTCACCATGAACAGCATCGCGGTGGCGGAGACGGCGTGGTGCCCGCACGAAGCGTGCCCCGACCGCCGCCCCTTCCACCACGAGACGGCGAACCAGCCCGCGGTCAGCGCCAGCACCGCCTGCCAGCCCGCCGCCGGGATCGGGCCGCCGACCGGGGACAGCATCGCGACCATCGCGACGACGAGCAGCAGTTCGGCCAGGTCGCCGTTGCGGACCGCCGCGCCCTGCCTGCCGTAGTCCAGGCGGACGAGTCTCAGCACGCAGGGCAGGACGAGCGCGGCGAACACCGCGGTCAGGGTCCACGCGACGACGATTGGTCCGGACATGGCACCTCCCGGCCGGTAACCCCTTCACCGTGGCAGGTACCGCTCTAGTACACCATCGGACATTGAGGTGATCTCAGCCCGCCGTCAGGACCAGTCCGCTCGTGGGGACGCCGGTGCCGGCGGTCACCAGCACCCGCGCCGCCCCGTCGACCTGGTTGACGGCCTCGCCCCGGAGCTGCCGGACACCCTCGGCGATCCCGTTCATCCCGTGGATGTAGGCCTCCCCCAGCTGTCCGCCGTGCGGGTTGAGCGGGAGCTTCCCGTCGAGTTCGAGGGTTCCGCCGCCGATGAAGTCCTTGGCCTCGCCCTTCCCGCAGAAGCCGAGTTCTTCCAGTTGCATCAGGACATAAGGGGTGAAGTGGTCGTACAGCACGGCGAGGTCCATGTCCCCGGGCCCCAGCCCGGACTGCGCCCACAGCTGCCTTCCCACGACACCCATTTCGGGCAGCGCCGGGAGATCGTCGCGGTAGTAGCTGGTCATCACGTACTGGTCCGGCCCGCTCCCTTGCGCGGCCGCCGCGATCACGGCGGGCCTGCGCGGCAGGTCACGCGCCCGCTCGGCGCTGACGATCACCAGGGCGACCCCACCGTCGCTCTCCTGGCAGCAGTCCAGCAGGTGCAACGGCTCGGCGACCCAGCGGGAGGCTTGATGGTCTTCGAGCGTGATCGGCTTGCCGTAGAACCAGGCCTTGGGGTTGGTCGCCGCGCGGGCACGGTCGACGACCGCCACCCGGCCGAAATCCTCGCTGGTCGCGCCGTACTCGTGCATGTACCGCCGGGCGAGCATGGCGACGGTCGCGGCCGGGGTCGCGATCCCCATCGGGTAGTGGAACGCGTTGTCGACGCCGGAGGAGTTCACCTGCCCCGCCGCGGCCGAGGACACCTGGCCGAACCGCATCCCCGACCGTTCGTTGAACGCCCGGTACGCGACGACGACGTCCGCGACACCGGTCGCGACGGCCATCGCGGCCTGCTGCACGGTCGCGGCCGCGGCCCCGCCGCCGTAGTGGATCCGGCTGAAGAACTTGAGTTCGGGGATGCCCAGCTCCCGCGCGACCGCGATCTCGCTGTTGCCGTCCATGGTGAACGATACCAAACCGTCCACATCGGACGGAGCGAGCCCCGCGTCCTTCACCGCGCTCGAGACCGCTTCCGCCGCCAGCCGCAGCTCGCTACGTCCGGAATCCTTCGAGAACTCCGTGGCTCCGATCCCGGCGATGGCCGCCCGTCCGGACAGGGTCATCACTCGCCTCCCAGCGTCAGCGCCACGGTGCCGACCACGTGCTCACCCAGACTGTCCACACCGGACACCGCGACCACCACGTCGTCGCCGTCCCGTTCCGTGACCCGTCCGGTGAAGGTCAGCGTGTCGTAGGCGTAGCAGGGCACACCGAGCCGGATCTTGATCGACCGGACGAACGCCTCCGGCCCCGCCCAGTCGGTGACGAACCGCTGCACCAGACCGGTGTCGGTGAGGATGTTGAGGAAGATGTCCTTCGACCCGCGCCGCACGGCGGCGTCACGGTCGTGGTGGACGTCCTGGAAATCCCGGGTCGCCAGCGCCGTGCTCACCACGAACGTGGGGGTGGCCTCGATCTTCAGCGGCGGCAGCTCGGTGCCGACCGAACAGTCCTTCATCGCGCGACCCTCCAAGCGGGCAACGTCAGTTCCTCGTCGATCTTCACGAAGGCCGCTTCCACCGGAAGTCCGATGTGGACGGACTCGGGATCGGCGTCGAGCAGCTCGCCCATCACCCGGACACCTTCCTCCAGCTCGACGAGCGCGACCACGAACGGCAGATCCTTGCCGGGAACCTTCGGATGGTGGTGCACGACGTAGCTGTAGACCGTGCCCCGTCCGGACGCCACGACGTAGTCCGGCTTCGCGTCGAAGTCGCCGTCCGGCGACATCGGGCCGGGCGGGTGCCGCAGGGTCTCGCCCCACCGCTGGATCCGCAGTTCCCCGTCACGCAGCCCCGACCAGAAGAATTCGGTGTCCTTGCTGATCACCGGCCGCAACACGGGCGCGGCCGTCTTGGCGGGTTCGGCGCCCGGCGGACGGAACTTCAGCACCCGGAACACCATGTCCGCGACGGCCTCGTCACCGACGTACCAGGTGGTCTTCGTCGTCACGAACCAGCCCTCGCCCAGCGCGGTCCGCTTCGGCCCGACGACACTTTCGAGTTTCGCGGTCGCTTCGACCCGCTCACCGTGCCGGAGATAGCGGAAGTAGTTCTGCTCGGAGTTCGTCGCGACGACCGAGGTGAACCCGGCTTCGTCGAGCACCTCCATCATCGCGCCGAGCGGGTCGTCCGACGCCCTCGTCCAGTGCAGCCCGCCCATCGTCCACACCTGCGCCATCGCGGGCGGCGCGACGAGTCCTTTGTGGACACTCTTGGCGGCGAACTCTTCGTCGACGTACACCGGATTGCGGTCGCCGATGGCTTCGACCCAGTTGTTCACCATCGCCTGGTTGACCGCGTCGCGCGCGGCCCGCGGCGCGGATTCCCCGCGCGCGGCGATGCGTTCGGCGGCTTCCTGGATGCTCATCGCGGCACCCTCGGCAGGCCCAGCCCGGCGGTGGCGATCAGCTCGCGCTGGATCTCGTTGACGCCGCCGCCGAAGGTGAGCACCAGATTGCGTTTGGCCACCACGTCCAGCCACAGCGCCAGTTCCGCGGTTTCGGCGTCGGCCTGGTCGCCGTGTCGCGCCACGATCTCCTCCAACCTCCTGGCCAGCCGCTGGATGCGTTCGGAACCGAAGATCTTGGTGGCCGACGCGTCGGCCACCGCCACCGGCCCGGTCGCCGACGACGCCGCGACCTGCCAGTTCAGCAGTTCGTTGACCCGGGCGGTCGCCAACGTTTCCGCGAGCACGGCCCTGACGTCGGGTAGCTGGAGCAACGGCGTGCCGTCCGGCGTCTTCCTGGACGCCGCCCATTCGCGGACGCGGTCGTGAAGACCTCCGATCCGCCCGGCGGGGCCGAGCATGACGCGTTCGTGGTTCAGCTGGGTGGTGATCAGCCGCCAGCCCTCGTTCTCCTTGCCCACCAGCATGTTCGCGGGGACGCGGACGTCCGTGTAGTAGGTGGCGTTCACATGGTGCGCACCGTCGCAGGTGATGATCGGCGTCCACGAATAGCCCGGATCGCGGGTGTCCATGATGAGGATCGAGATCCCCTTGTGTTTCGGCGCGTCCGGAGCGGTCCGTACGGCCAGCCAGATGTAGTCGGCGTCGTGCCCGCCGGTGGTGAAGATCTTCTGGCCGTTGACGACGTACTCGTCCCCTTCGCGCACCGCTGTCGTACGCAGCGCGGCGAGGTCCGTTCCCGCGTCGGGCTCGGTGTAGCCGATGGCGAAATGCACCTCACCGGCGAGAATCTTGGGCAGGAACAGGGATTTCTGCTCCTCGGTGCCGTACGCCTGAAGCGTGGGCCCGACGGTCTGCAAGGTCACCGACGGCAGCTGCACGTCGGCGCGGGCGGCCTCGTCGACGAAGATGTGCTGCTCGATCTCGCCGAACCCCCGGCCGCCGTACTGTTCCGGCCAGCCGACGCCGAGCCGGCCGTCGCGGCCCATTCGCCGCACGATCTCGCGGTACACCGGGCCGTGCCGCTCCCGCAGCATCGCGCGCCGCTCGTCGGCGCTCACCAGTCCGGCGAAGTACTTTCGCAGTTCGGAGCGCAACTGGTGTTGCGCCGCGGTCAGTTCGATCAGCATCGGTTCACCCCGCCACCAGTTCGCCCAGTCCGGCCAGCCGATGCGTGGCGCCGCCGAGCGTTCGTCCCAGATCCTTGACCGCCGACGAGAACCGGTGCAGCGGATACGTTTCGTCCACGCCGACCCCGCCGTGCAGGTGATGGCAGACGGCCAGCGCCGCGGGCGCCTCCTCTGCCAGCCAGTACGCCGCGATGTCGAGCTCCGCCTCGGCGTCGAGCCCCGCCGCGAGCCGCCAGACCGCCGACCGCGCGGCCAGCTGGACCGTCCGCGAGGCGACGTAGACGTCCGCGATCTGTTGCGCCACCGCCTGGAACGCCGCCAGCGGGCGCCCGAACTGCTCACGTTCGCCGACGTGCTCGGTGGTCAGCGCGAGCGCGCCGGCGAGCAGCCCGTCGCCGAACGCCACGGCGCCCGCGAGCGCGAACCGGTGCAGCGTCGCGATCGACTCCCCGGGACCGTGCCCGTTGAGGAGATCGGCGTCGGTGACGGTCACCGAATCGAGCGTCATCGTGTAATCCGGTGTACCGGAAGAGGTTCTCGTCGGGCTCAGCGTCACGCCGTCCGCGCGCGGATCGACCAGGAAGACTCCGGTACCGCCTGGCAGCGAAGCGGGCGTGAGGATCCGGGTCGCCTCCGCCGCGTACGGCACGCCGATCTTGACGCCGCTCAGGCGCCAATCTCCCGCCGATTCCGCGACGGTCGCGGGCCGGGTGCTGAAGGGTGCGGAAGGCTCGTGCAGCGCGGCGGTGAGCACGGCTTCGCCCGCGGCGACCGGCGGGAGCAGCGACGCAAGCTGGTCCGGGCCACCGAGCGCGGTGACCGGCAGGACTCCGAACGCCAGCGACGCCAGCGCGGGCGTCGGCGAGGCGACGCGCCCGAGTTCGGTCAGCACCAAAGCGACTTCGGCGACGCCGAGCCCGTCACCACCGAGTTCGGTGGGCAGCGCCAGGGCGAGCAGACCGGCGTCGGCGAGCGCGCGCCACGTGTCGCCGGGGTCACGCTCCTTGCCGAGGACGCGCGCGGCCAGCGCGGTGACCTCGGTCTGCGTCTCGTCGAACTGGAAGTCCACACTGGCTCCTCACCGGGGCGAACGGGCACAATATTGAAACCTGTTCTAGTCTTAACCGGAAGGAGCCGTGACGGCAAGGGGTGAGGAGCTAGGAGGTGGCTTTGAGCAGTTCCGCGAGGGCGTCGGGGAAATGGTCGGCGAGCGGCCACAGGTCACCGGTGAGTTCTCGGGCGCCGAGCAGGCCGACGTCGACCCTGCCCGCGTTGGACAGCACGGTGACGTTGAGCCCGGCGCCGTGGAACACCGGGCCGAGCGGATAGAGCCCGGTGATCCGGCAGCCCAGCAGGTACAGCGGCATCGGCGGCCCCGGCACGTTGGAGACCACCAGGTTGTGCACCACCGGATGCCGTTCGGCCAGGCGCAGCGCGGAATACGCGCGCACCGCGAGGCCGAACATGGTCGCCGCCGAGAACTGCGCCCAGTCCTGGAGCATGTCCGCGTCGATGGTGTGGTGATGGTCCTTGGACAGCCGGTTGGATTCCGCGAGCATGAACACCCGCGCGGCGGGATCGTCGAGATGGGTCGGCAGCGAGGCGAAGAACGCCGAGACCTTGTTGCTGCCGTGCTCACGTTCGGTCCGGCCGTGCACCGACACGGGCACGGTCGCCACCAGCGGATCCTCCGGTAGCTCGCCCCGGTCTCGCAGGAACTGCCGCAGCGCGCCGGCGACCACGGCGAGGACGACGTCGTTGACGGTGACCCCAAAGGCGTTCTTGACCTGCTTGACGTCGTCGAGGTCGAGAGAGGCGTAGGCGACGCTGCGGTGCGCGGTGATCGTCCCGTTGAACGACGTGCGCGGCGCGGTGAACGGGACCGGCATTCCCTTGCCCTGCAACGCTTTCCCCAGCCATCTCGGCACGAGTTCGAGCAGATCGGGCAGCAGTTTCACGAGCTCGACCGGCCGTTTCGCGAACGACGTCAGCCCCGCGCCGAGCAGCGCGCGCCTGCCGGGAACACCGGCGTTGCCGCGTTCGTCCTTCGCGATCTCCGGTGGCGGAGCGTCCGGGTCGAGCCCCGCGAGGTAGCTGATCAGGCTGGCGCCGCCGACCCCGTCGACGCTGGCGTGGTGCATCTTCAGCAGGACCGCGATCCCGCCGTCGGCCAGGCCTTCGATGACGTACAACTGCCAGAGCGGCTGTGCGCGGTCCAGTCGTTGTCCCGCGATGTGGGCGGCGAGTTCGGCCAGTTCCCGCCGGTCACCGGGGGCGGGTACGCCGATCCGGTGAACGTGGGCTTCGAGGTCGAAATCCTCGTCCTCGACCCAGACCGGATGCGCCAGATTCCAGAGTGGATTGTGCAGTTTGCGCCGGAACGCCGGGATCAGCTCGACCCGTTCGGCCAGCTTCTCCTTGAAGCGGTCGAAATCGTAGCCACCGGGCATGGTCGAACCGTCCAAGGTGAGCAGCCCGCATATATGCAGGACCTGGGCCGGTGTCTCCAGGTAGAGGAAACTCGCGTCCAGACCGCTCAATCTCTGCATGAGAAGCACCTTAAGTGAACTTTGCAACCCGTTCTAGGTGGTCACCCGGCGGTAGGATCGGTGTCCATGCAGCCGAGTTTCGTCGTCCGTCAGGCACTCCAGCTCGCGCTCACCGCGAACGCGCTGAAGCCGCCGCGAGGTGCGCGTACAGCGATTCCGGCGTTCTTCGCGGGCTGGCTCACCGGGGAGCTCGCGCCGCATCTGCTCGCGCTCACCGCGGCCGACGCGGCGGCGCATGTCGCCCGGCACCGGGGTGGATCGAGCAAGGCCGGGCTCGCGCTCGCGGCGGCGTCCGCGGCCGGGCTCGGCACCCTGATCGCGCAGTCCCAGCGGGCCCGCGACGAGATCGAGACCGCGCTCACCGAAGGAATCGGCAAGGCGTATGCCGACGAACTCGATCACCCGCCGAGCCCGACCGACCTCGCGACCCCGTGGGGCCAGCTCGCCATGCCGTTCCGCATGCGTGACCCCGACGTCCGGCGGACCCGCAACATCGCCTACGCGCCCGGCGGGAAGCGATTCCTGCTCGACGTCTACGCCCCGCGCGAGCCGGTCACCGGCGCGCCGATCCTGCTCCAGGTGCACGGCGGTGCCTGGGTGATCGGCAACAAGGACCAGCAGGGCCTGCCCCTGATGCTGCACATGGCCAAACGCGGCTGGATCTGCATCGCGATCAACTACCCGCTCTCCCCCGCCGCCCGCTGGCCCGCGCATATCGTCGCGGCGAAACGCGCGCTGGCCTGGATCCGGGACAACGCCGAGTCCTACGGCGGCGACCCGTCGTTCGTCGCCGTCACCGGCGGTTCCGCGGGCGGGCATCTCGCGGCGCTGCTGGCACTGACCGCGAACGACCCGGCTTTGCAGCCCGGCTTCACCGAAGCCGACACGAGCATCCAGGCGTGCGCCCCGCACTACGGCGTGTACGACTTCGCCGCGACCAGCGGACGACGCTCCAGCCAGGCCCGGCTGAAGACGCTGATCGCCCGGCACGTCTTCGAGGCGGACCGGGATCCGGTGAACTTCCTCGACGACTACATCGCGGCTTCACCGCTGGACCGGATCACCGAGGACGCGCCGCCGTTCTTCGTCATCCACGGCGTCCACGACTCGCTGGTGCCGGTGGGCGAGGCCCGCGAATTCGTGCGGCGCCTGCGGGAGAAGTCCCAGCGGGAGGTCGCGTACGCGGAGATCTCCGGCGCGCAGCACGCCTTCGACGTCTTCCCCTCGATCCGCAGCGCTCACGTCGTCCGCGGGGTGGAACGGTTCCTGGAGTGGAGTTATCGCACGTGGCGGCGCCGGGCCGCAGGTCCGTGAAGGCCTCCTTGAGGGACTCTGGGTCCCTCAAGGCCTTCACGGACTCGGCGCACACGCCTCTAGCTCCAGCAGCCCCACCAGTCACAACGATGGCGGGCGAAGGGCCCCTTCACTGCATTAGACGCAAGGAAGGACCCCTTCACGTACTTCAAACGACCAAGGCACCGGAAGGCGCCGGTCAGGGCGGGTAGATCACGTCCGTCGGCCGGGCGGAGGACGGGCCGTCGACCCGCCAGCCCTCACCGTCGCGCACGAAGCGGTACCACCGTTCGTCTCGCCCGTAACGCAGTTGCAGGTCGCCCTGGGTGATCCGGTTCCGCCAGGTCTTCGGCGTGCCCGGCAGGCCCGATTCGGCGAGGTCGGTCCTGGCCTGGGCGAGCGGCGCCTGCCCGGGCCGCCAGGCGTCGCGGACCACCGCCATCCCGCCCCGGCCCGCCTCACGCCAGGCCTGTGCCCAGAGGGCCAGATCCCGCACCGCGACCCCGGCCGCCTCGGCGAGTTCGGCGACCACATGCGGGTCACTCGCCGCCGCGCGGCGCGCGAGGTCTTCCTCGAAGGACAGCTCCACCTCTCGCTCGGGCCCCATGACCAGCAGCTCCCAGGCCCGCGCGGCGGCGTCGGCCGCCAGTTCGACGAACATCTCGCCGGTCCAGCCGGTGCGGTGCGGCGGGTCGACGTCGAGGACCGCGGGCGGCCCGACCGTGCCCGGGACGGCAGGCCGCGGCGGGAGCGCGGCTATCCGCCGGGTGTACGCGCGTTTCGGGTCCACTCCGGGCGCGGCGGGGGCACGCACCCGTTTGCCCGGCGTGCTCGCGGGGGCGCGGCGGGACCGCAGTTCCGCGAGCACGGCCTCCCTCGGCCTGCCACGCAGCAGGAACAGCACGAACGGATCGGCGTCGACCTCGTCCGCGACCAGGTAGTACACCGCGGCGACGTGCTTGCACGGGTTCGCGCTGTCGGGACAGGAGCACTTCGGGCGCAGGTCTCCGGGGCCCGGCAGCAGATCCGCGCCGACGGCCCGGGCGTCCTCGGCCAGCTCACCGGGCAGCTCGCCGTCGAGGAGGGCGGCGACATGCCCGAGCCGGGAGCCGACCATCCCGAGCAGGCTCTCCCACTGCGGCCCGGTGAACGCCCGCATGTGGATGGTCACCCGGTACGGCACCGCCCGGCTTCCCTGTACCCAGGCCGTCACCTCGCCCTCGCCGACCGCGAGCTTGCTGACGGTGCCCTTGCGCGCGTACGTCCGCCCCCGCGGCAACCGGTTCGGATCGAGTTTGGCGCGGTCCTCCAGGGCCTCGACCCACGCCTTGCCCCACCACGTGTTGCCGAAGGTGCGCCGTTTCCGCCCTGTCACGCCGGGCATCAGGGCTCCCCGAGCCGGACGAGGTCGGCGAGTTCGTCGTCGGTGAGTTCGGTGATCCAGTTCTCACCGGCGCCTACGACCGCGTCGGCCAGCCCGCGTTTGGTCTCCAGCACCTTGGCGATGCGCTCCTCGAGCGTGCCCTCGGCGATCAGCCGGTGCACCTGGACCGGCCGGTCCTGCCCGATCCGGTACGCGCGGTCGGTGGCCTGGTCCTCGACCGCCGGGTTCCACCAGCGGTCGTAGTGGATCACGTGGGTGGCCTTGGTCAGGTTGAGCCCGACCCCGCCCGCCTTGAGGGAGAGCAGGAACACCGGCACCTCGCCCGCCTGGAACCGGGCGACCATGTCCTCCCGTGCCTGGGGCGTGCTCGACCCGGACAGCAGCATCGTCGGCAGCCCGCGTTCGGCCAGGCGCTTTTCCAGCAGACGGCACAACTGGACGTACTGGCTGAACACGAGCACGCTGTCGCCCTCGTCGAGGATGACGTCGAGCAGCTCCTCGAACGCGGCCAGCTTGCCGGACCGGCCGTGCAGCACGCCTGGTTCCTTGAGGTACTGCGCCGGATGGTTGCAGATCTGCTTGAGCTCGGTGAGCAGTTTGAGCACCTGACCGCGCCTCGCCGCGCCGTCCAGCTCGCGGATCATCGCGAGGTTCTCCCGGACCACGGCCTCGTACAGCGTCGTCTGCTCGGCGGTGAGCGGGACGAACCGGTCGGTCTCGGTCTTGCGCGGGAGTTCGGGGGCGATGTCCGGGTCGGTCTTCCTGCGGCGCAACAGGAACGGGCGCACGGTCGCGGCGAGGCGCTCGGTGGCGGCGACGTCACGGTCGCGTTCGATCGGGCGGGCCACCTTGCGGCGGAACCCGTCGAGCGAGCCGAGCAGTCCCGGCGTCGTCCAGTCCACAATGGACCAGAGTTCGGTGAGCCGGTTCTCCATCGGCGTCCCGGTCAGCGCGACCTTCGCGGCGGCCGGGATCTTCCGAAGCTCCTTGGCGGTGACCGAAAGCGGATTCTTGACGTGCTGTGCCTCGTCGGCGGCGATCATCCCCCAGTCCACTTCGGACAGTGTCTCGCGATCCCGGCGGAGGACGCCGTACGTGGCGAGCACGACCTCGTCCGGCGCGACCTCGTCGAGATGCCGCCCGCCACCGTGGAACCGGCGGACCGGGATGTCCGGCGCGAACCGGGCGAACTCCCGTTCCCAGTTGCCCAGCAACGACGTCGGGCACAGGACGAGGGTGGGCCCCTCGCCGAGGGGACGGCGATGCAGGTGCAGGGAGATGAGCTGGATCGTCTTGCCGAGCCCCATGTCGTCGGCGAGGCAGGCGCCGAGACCGAGACCGGTCATCGTCGCCAGCCAGGCCAGCCCCGCCTTCTGATAAGGCCGCAGGGTGGCCTTCAGGTCCGCGGGTTGCTCGATCGGTTCCGCGGCGCTTTCCCGGATTCGCTGAAGCAGCCCCGTCACCGCCGATGGCGCGGTGAACTCGACCTTTTCGCCGTCCAGCTCCAATTCGCCGGTGAGCGCCGCGGCCAGCGCCTCGGCCCCGGAGAGCTTCTTCGCGCGATGGGCACGCACCTTGGCGAGCAGGCGCGCGTCGACCTTGACCCATTTGCCCCGCAGCCGCACCAGCGGCCGCTTCGCCTCCGCGAGCGCCGTGACCTCGGCGTCGGTGAGGTCTTCGCCGCCGAGGCTCAGCCGCCAGCGGAACTGCAGCAGGCTCTTGAGCGTGAACTCGGGCCCGGTGACGCTGCCCGGGGCCTGCGTCGCGCTCGCCTTCGCCTTGAGCTCGCCCGCGAAGAGGTCCTTCGGCCACTGCACCTCGATGCCGGCGCCGCCGAGCGCCGCGTCCCCGTGGGTCAGCAGGTCGACGACCTCGTCGTACTCCAACGTGAGCCCGGTCGGCGCGGCCGACTGGAGCATGCGGCCGAGCGGCGCCCATGCCCTGGCGCCCCGGCGCAGGCCGAGCAGCAACTGCGTCTCGACCTGCTCACCCATCCGTTCCAGCACCGCTTCGGGCGCGTCCCACAGCGTCGCCGCCTCGACGATCAGGCTCGGATCGGCGGCGCTCCGCACGGCGAGCACCGAGGCGAACGTGGGCTCTTCTTCGGGATCCTCGGGCTCGTGCACCTCCATGCGCAGGACGAGATGCGCGCCCTGGGCCTGCCGGGCGCTCAGCTCCGCCAGCCACGCGGCCCCGTCCGGGCCGACCAGCGTCGGCTCGGCCGCGGCGAACGCCGGACCGCCCGCCGCGACACTCGCCGCGGGCGTGCGGACCAGCACGTCCGCCGTCGCGTCCCAGAGCGCGCGGATCAACGACTCCGGCGAATGCAGCCGGATCCGCTTCAGCCCGGACAGCGGCAACGCGTGCGCCTCGGGAGGCAGCGCGGCGGCGAGCCCGCGCAGCATCTCCTCGTCGGCGACGTCGAGCGGTCCGACCCGCCACGAATCCACCCCGGCGGGTGAGGCCGCGGGCAGCAGCCTTCCGCGGGCGATGAGGTTCACCCCGGCTTCGGCGACGGCCGACCACGCGGCGATGGCCGGGCTCAGGTCGCCGTCCGCGGTGAGCAGCCGCGGAATCGCGCGCGACAGCGGGACGAGTGCCGCGTCGACCTTCGTGCGCCGGAAGACCTTGTTGTCCTTGCCCGCCGGAAGCACGAGTTCGATCGCGGTGTCACCCGCTACGCCGTCTCCCCAGAGCGCCAGCACTCCGTCCCGAGGGGGATCCGAGGGGACGAAGGTGGCCTGGGTTCCTGTGCCGAACTCCACGACCCGCACGTTAGAGCACGGGACCGACAGCTGTCGGGCGCCGGTGCCATGAAAGGTCCTTTCCTTGCCAATTTTGCAAGGAAAGGACCTTTCATGGCACGCCAAAGTGCCGCGACAGGGACTTTCAGGACCGAGGCAGCCCCAGCAACCGCTCGGCCGTCAGCGACAGCAGCACCTGCGTCGTCCCGCCCGCGATACTGAGGCACCGGGTCAGCAGGAACTCGTGCTGCGCCGGGTCACCGTCCACGAGCGCGTTCTCCCCCAAAGCCTCCAGGGCGAACTCCGCCACCGCCTGCCGATGCCGCACCCCCAGCAGTTTGCGCACACTCGACTCGGCACCGGGGTCCTGGCCGTCGAGCCGCCGCAGCGTCGCCCGCAGGTCCAGCACCGAACACGCGCTGCCGTCGGCGATCAGCGCGCCCAGCCGGTCGAGGTCGGCGTCGTCGCCCAGCGTGGCGAGCAGATTCTCGACGCCCTCCCCCACCGCCGATCCGCTCCCGAGGGCCACGCGCTCGTTCGCCAGCGTCGTCCGCGCCAGCCGCCAGCCGCCGTCGACCTCGCCGACCACCATCTCGTCCGGGACGAAGACGTCGTCGAGGAAGACCTCGTTGAAGACGGCGTCGCCGGTGATCTCGCGCAGCGGGCGCGTGCTGATCCCGGCCGCGGTCATGTCGACGAGGAAGTAGGTGATCCCCTTGTGTTTCGGCGCGTCCGGATCGGTGCGCGCCAGGCAGATCGCCCAATCGGCTTCGCGCGCGAGCGAGGTCCACACCTTCTGGCCGTTCAGCAGCCATCCGCCGTCGACTCGGCGGGCCGTGGTGCGGAGCGACGCGAGATCGGAGCCTGCCTCGGGCTCACTGAACAACTGGCACCAGGTGATCTCGCCGCGCAGTGTGGGCACGGCGAACTGTTCGCGCTGCTCCTCCGAGCCGTGTTCCAGCAACGTCGGCACGGCCCAGCCGCCGATGACCAGATCCGGGCGGCGGACACCCGCGCCGTCGAGCGCGGCGTCGATCCGTAACTGCTCGGCCGCGGTGGCGCCCCTGCCGTACGGGACAGGCCAATGCGGCGCCAGCAGTCCCGAATCGGCCAGCGCGACCCGGCGTTCCGGCTCGGGCAAGGCGGCGATCTCGCCTACCAGGGCACGGAGTCCGGCGTCCTCGCCGACGTCGACGCTCAACGTCCGGCGGTCGCCGCGCAGCGCGAGTCCGGCGGCACGACGACGCCAGCGGGCCGAACCGCCGAGCCACTGCCGCAGGGCGACGGCCCGCCGCAGGTAGAAGTGCGCGTCATGCTCCCAGGTGAAACCGATACCGCCGAGGACCTGAATGCAGTCCTTCGCGTTGGCCACGGCCGCGTCGAGCGCGTAGGCCGCCGCGGTCGCGGCCGCGAGGGCGTGCTGCGCCGGGTCTTCGGCCGCCCTCGCCGCGTCCCACGCGAGCGCGTCGGTGGCTTCGGCCCGGCACAGCATTTCCGCGCACAGATGCTTGATCGCCTGGAACGACCCGATCGGGCGGCCGAACTGTACCCGCACCTTCGCGTAGTCGACGGCGGTCCGAAGACACCATCGTGCGATCCCCGCGGCCTCCGCGGCGCCGAGTGTGGCGGCGTAGGAATCCACCGGCAGCGCCTCGAAAACGGCTTCGGGCCGCACCTTCGCGCACCGGACCCGGCCCACCGGCCGGGAAACGTCGAACGGCTCGCACCGCTCGATGTCCACTCCGGACGCTCCGGGTGGGATGAGCGCGGAGACGTCGCCGTCCGAGACCAGCGTCCACGCCGACGGGTGAACGTCGAGAGCCGGGCCCGACTGGCCGTCGACCACCGAATCCGAGATACGGAAGGCGCCGCCGAGCACCACCGCCAGCCGTTCCGTCCCGTCCGCGAGACCGGGCAGGATCTCCTTGGCGGCCTGGGGAATCGTCGCGAGCAACGCGCCGCCCAACGCGGTCCCGAGGACCGGGCCGGGCACGAGCGCTTCGGCCGCTTCGGCGAGCCCGGCGGCCAGATCGGCCAGTGTGCCGCCTGCGCCGCCGACGTCTTCGGGAATCGCCACGCCGAACAGCCCGAGTTCCGCCAGGCCTGGTGGCACCTCGGTGATCCGGCCACTTCGGACGGCGTCGACGGGACGGGCGGAAGCCGCCCAAGCCCGGATCGACGCGGCCAGCGCCGCCTGTTCCTCGGTGAGCGCGATCGACACGGGTGAGACCTCCTGCTCGGACCTACCCGCGAGTGTAGAACGTGTTACAGTTTCTTGCCCAGTGGGTCACGTCTTGAACAGTTCGTCCGCTTAGGTACGCTACGTGAGGAAAGTGGAACAAGTTCCGACGAAGGGGGACGTGGCGATGCCAGGGAAGGCCAAGGCACCCACGAGCGCGAAGACGCGCAGCGGCAATGGTCTCTCCGCGCTGGGCGGCGAGGAACTCGGCTCCGCGGCACAACGCGACCGGCGGCGCCGCATCATCGACGCGACCCTCACCCTCGCCGCGAAGGGCGGCTACGACGCGGTCCAGATGCGCGCGGTCGCCGAGAAGGCGGACGTCGCGCTCGGCACGCTGTACCGCTACTTCCCCTCGAAGATCCACCTGCTGGTTTCCGGGCTGGCCAGGGAATTCGAACGCGCGCAGGAGAAACTCGACCGCGCTGCCATCCCCGGCGACACCCCGAGCGAACGACTGATGTTCGTCCTCGGCCGCAACACCCGGCTGATGCAGCGAGACCCGCACCTGACCGAAGCCATGGTCCGTGCGTTCATGTTCGCCGACACGACCGCCGCCGCCGAGGTCGAGCAGGTCGGGCGGCTGATGGAGAACATGTTCGCCAAGGCCATGGGCATCGAGGACCCGACCGAGGCCGATCGCGACATCTTCCACGTCATCGCCGACGTCTGGATGGCGAACCTGGTCGCCTGGGTGACGCGGCGCGCGTCGGCGGCCGACGTCGCGAACCGGCTGGAGCTGTCGGTGCACCTGCTGCTGGACAAGAACGTCTGAACGCTATGAAAGGTCCTTTCCTTGCGAAATTTGCAAGGAAAGGACCTTTCATAGCGCGCGTCAGGCGGTCAGCTTCGGCAGCACGTCCCGCCCGAAGGTCTCGATGAACTCGTCCTGGTTCCGGCCCACGTTGTGGATGTAGATCCGGTTGAACCCGGCGTCGACGTACTTCTGCAGCGCCGCCCGGTGCACGTCCGGATCGGACGAGACGACCATGCGCCCCTCGAAGTCCTCGCGCCGCACCAGTTTCGCCATCTGCGCGAAGTCGAACGGCGAGCGGATGTCGGCCTTCGGGAACTTCATGCCGCCGTTGGGCCACTGGTCGAGCGCGTTGGCCCACGCCGTCTCGTCGTCCTCGGCCCACGACAGGTGCACCTGCAGCAGCTTCGGCATCGAGTCCGGGTCCTTGCCGGCCTTCCGCGCGCCGGTGCCGAAGTTGTCGAGGATCCCCGCCAGCTTCTCGATCGACGCGCCCGGCGTGATCAGCCCGTCCGCGAGCTCACCGGTCTTGCGTGAGGTGTACGGGCCCGCCGACGCGATGTAGATCGGCGGCGGCTCGTCCGGCAGCGTCCACAGCCGGGTGGTGTGCAGCTTGAAGAACTCGCCGCTGTGCTTGACGTCCTTGCCGGTGAACAGCTTCCGGATGACTTCGAGCGCCTCGAACATCCGCCGTACGCGCTCGGGCGCTTCGGGCCAGTAACCGCCGATGATGTGCTCGTTGAGCGCTTCACCGGAGCCGATGCCGAGCCACGTCCGGCCGGGGTAGGTCGCCTCCAGCGTCGCCGCGGCCTGCGCGACCATCGACGGGTGCAGCCGGAACGACGGGCAGGTCACGCCCGGCCCGAGGTCACCGGTGGTGTTCTCCGCCAGGGACGCGAGCACGCTCCACACGAAGGACGCTTCACCCTGTTGAGGGACCCACGGCTGGAAGTGGTCGGCGGCCATCTGGCCGGAGAATCCGTGCTGTTCGGCCAGTGCCGCCAGCCGGATCGACTCGCGCGGCGAGAACTGCTCCAGTGCCGCGGCCAAGCCGATTTGAACCTCAGTCACGCCTGCTGCCCCTTTCGAAAGCTTTCGGCGACCTTCGCGAACTGGTCGAGTCGTTCCAGTGTCGCCGCTTCGGGCTCGGTCGGCAGGAAGAGCGTCGCCTCGTCGACGCCGCCCTCGGCCAGCCTGCCCAGCGTGTCCTCCTCCGGAGTGGCGCCGAAAGCAGAGAACGTGAGGTCGCTACGGCCCTGGTCCGCCAGCCACTGACGCGCCCGGCGAAGCTCCTCCGGCGGGGTGTGGGCGTGCGGCAGCCAGCCGTCGCCGTACTTGGCGATCCGCTCCATCGCCTTCTGCCCGGCGCCGCCGATGTAGATCGGCGGATGCGGTTTCTGCACCGGCTTCGGCCACGCGAAGATCGGGTCGAAGTCGACGTGCTCGCCGTGGAATTCGGCCTCGTCCTTCGTCCAGATCTCCTTCAGCGCGGCGAGTTGCTCGTCGACGAGCGCGCCGCGGGTGCGCGGATCGGTGCCGTGATTGCGCATTTCCTCCCGGTTCCACCCGACGCCGACCCCGAAGACGAACCGGCCTCGCGAGACCAGGTCCAGCGAAGCGACCTCTTTCGCCGTGTGGATGACGTCGCGCTGCTGCAGCAACGCGACGCCCGTCCCCAGCTTCAGGTTCGACGTTGCCCCAGCCGCCGCGGTCAGCGCGACGAACGGGTCCAGGGTCCGGTAGTAGATCCGCGGCAGCTCGCCACCGCCCGGGTACGGCGTTTCCCGGCTGACCGGGATATGCGAATGCTCCGCGATGTGGAGCGAGCTGAACCCGCGCTCTTCGGCGGCTGCGGCAAGGACGTCCGGCCTGATGCCTTCATCGGTGACGAAGGTGGCGATTCCGATCTCCATGTCCAGCAACTACCCGAACACGGCCCGCGATATTCCCGCCGCTACACGTTACGCCGGTACTGCCCGCCCACCTCGAAGAACGCCTCGGTGATCTGGCCGAGCGAGCACACCCGCGCCGCGTCCATCAGGACACCGAACAGGTTGCCGCCCCTGGTCGCGGCCTCGCGCAGGGTCTTGAGCGCGACCTGAGCTTCGGCGTGGTGACGGCGCTGGAAGTCCTCGAGCCGCTCCAGCTGCGAACGCTTCTCGTCCTCGGTCGCCCGCGCGAGTTCGACCTCGACGTCGTCCTCGCCGCCGTTCGGGTTGCGGAAGGTGTTGACGCCGATGATCGGCAGCGTGCCGTCGTGCTTCTGGCGTTCGTAGAGGATCGACTCGTCCTGGATCTTGCCGCGCTGGTAGCCGGTCTCCATCGCGCCAAGGACACCGCCGCGCTCGGAGATCCGGTCGAACTCCAGCAGCACGGCCTCTTCGACCAGATCGGTCAGCTCGTCGATGATGAACGAGCCCTGCAACGGGTTCTCGTTCTTCGACAGGCCCCATTCCTTGTTGATGATCATCTGGATCGCCATCGCGCGCCGCACCGAGCTCTCCGACGGCGTGGTGATCGCCTCGTCGAAAGCGTTGGTGTGCAAGGAGTTCGCGTTGTCGTACAGCGCGCACAGCGCCTGCAGCGTGGTCCGGATGTCGTTGAAGCTCATCTCCTGCGCGTGCAGCGACCGGCCGGAGGTCTGCACGTGGTACTTGAGCTTCTGCGAGCGCTCGTTGGCGCCGTAGCGTTCCCGCATCGCGACCGCCCAGATCCGGCGCGCGACCCGGCCCAGCACCGAGTATTCGGCGTCCATGCCATTGGAGAAGAAGAACGACAGGTTCGGCGCGAAGTCGTCGATGTCCATCCCGCGCGCGAGGTAGCTCTCGACGTAGGTGAAGCCGTTCGACAGGGTGAACGCCAGCTGCGAGATCGGGTTCGCCCCGGCCTCGGCGATGTGGTAGCCGGAGATCGACACCGAGTAGAAGTTCCGGACGCCGTGCTCGATGAACCATTCCTGGATGTCGGCCATCATGCGCAGGCTGAACTCGGTGGAGAAGATGCAGGTGTTCTGCCCCTGGTCCTCCTTGAGGATGTCCGCCTGCACGGTGCCGCGGACGTTGCGCAGCGCCCATTCGCGCAGTTCGGCGGCCTCGGCTTCGGACGGCTCGCGGCCGTGCTCGGCCTTGAACGCCGCCATCCGCTGGTCGATCGCGGTGTTGAGGAAGAACGCGAGGATCGTCGGCGCCGGCCCGTTGATCGTCATCGACACCGAGGTGTTCGGCGAAGTCAGATCGAAGCCGTCGTAGAGCACCTCCATGTCCTCCAGCGTCGCGATGGAGACGCCCGAGGTGCCGACCTTGCCGTAGATGTCGGGGCGGGTGTGCGGGTCGTGCCCGTACAGCGTCACGGAGTCGAAAGCGGTCGAAAGGCGCTTCGCCTCGGAGTCGGCCGAAAGGAGCTTGAACCGCTTGTTGGTGCGGAACGGGTCGCCCTCGCCCGCGAACATCCGCGCCGGGTCCTCGCCCTCGCGCTTGAACGGGAAAACGCCTGCGGTGTAAGGGAAGTAGCCGGGAAGGTGCTCGCGGCGCAGGAACGACAGCAGCTCGCCGGACTCGGTGTAGCGCGGCAGCGCCACCCGCGGGATCCGGTTGCCGGAGAGTGTGTCGCGCCAGAGCTGGGTGTGCAGTTCCTTGTCGCGGATCTTCACGACCAGCTCGTCGGCACGGTAGGACTCGGCCAGTTCCTGGAAGCGGGCCAGCAGATTCGCCGACTCACCGTCCACATCGGACTCGGCCGCGGCGAGCAGGCCGTCGAGCGCGTCGGTGCTCGCGTCGACGGCGGCCAGCGCCTCCTTGGCGGCGGCGAGGTGCTCGCGTTTGCGCAGCGCGGCGACCTGCTGCTCGGTCTTGGCGTGGTAACCGCGGACGGTCTCCGAGATCTCCGCGAGGTAGCGCGTCCGGTTGGCCGGGATGATCGTGCTGGCGTCGGTGGACACCTTGCCCTCGACCTTCGGGAGCACGCCTGCCGAGACGGTCAGGCCGCGTTCGGCCAGGGTGTCGCGCAGGTGCTGGTAGAGCGCGGTGACGCCGTCGTCGTTGAACTTCGCGGCGCTGGTGCCGTAGACCGGCATATCCTCAGGCGAGGAGCTGAACGCCTCGCGGTTGCGCACGAGCTGGCGCGCGACATCCCGGCGGGCGTCTTCGGCGCCGCGGCGCTCGAACTTGTTGATCGCCACCGCGTCGGCGAAGTCGAGCATGTCGATCTTCTCCAGCTGCGAAGCCGCGCCGAACTCCGGCGTCATGACGTACAGCGACTGGTCCACGTAGTCGACGATGCCGGCGTCGCCCTGGCCGATACCGGGCGTCTCGACGATCACCAGGTCGAACCCGGCGGCCTTGCAGGCGAGGATGGACTCGGAGAGTCCGGTGGGGATCTCGCCGCTGGTGGTCCGGGTGGCGAGTGAACGGAAGTAGACCGGGCTGCCATCGAGGCAGTTCATCCGGATGCGGTCCCCGAGCAGCGCTCCCCCGCCCTTGCGGCGCGACGGGTCGACGGCGAGCACGGCGATGCGGAGCTTGTCCTCCTGGTCCAGCCTGAACCGGCGGATCAGCTCGTCGGTGAGCGACGACTTGCCGGAACCACCCGTCCCGGTGATGCCCAAGACCGGCACCGTCCGCGTCTTGGCGGCTTCGGTGATCTTGTCGAGCGCGTCCTGCGGCAGCGCCTCGCGCTGCAGCTGCGTGATGACCCGGGACAGCGCCGGGATGTCACCCGAAAGCAGTTTGTCCAGCGACCCGGGCGACTGCGCGGACAGGTCCGTGTCGCAGGCCTTGATCATCAGATTGATCATGCCCGGGAGGCCCATCTCGTAGCCGTCCTCCGGCGAGAAGATCCGCGCGACACCCCGCGAGTGCAGCAGGTCGATCTCCTCGCGGACGATGACCCCACCGCCGCCGCCGAACACCTTGACATGCCCCGCGCCGCGCTCGTTGAGCAGCTCGACCAGGTAGCTGAAGTACTCGACGTGCCCGCCCTGGTAGGCGCTGATGGCCACGCCCTGGACGTCCTCGGCGATGGCCGCGGTGGCGACCTCGTCGACCGACCGGTTGTGCCCGAGGTGCACGACCTCCGCGCCCTGCGACTGCAGGATGCGCCGCATGATGTTGATGGACGCGTCGTGCCCGTCGAAGAGACTCGACGCCGTCACGAAACGAACGGGGTTCACGGGCCGGTGCAGGTCGCTGCTCATCCCTCCAAAATACTTGGACTTCCTACTGTTTTAAACCCATCCACTTGCGTGATGGCGCTCTCACTCATCCTTGACAGATCGACGCGCACCAGTATATTCAACTTGCAGGTTAAACAACCGATTGATTGAGCAGCGATGACCACTGATCAGCTCAGCGCCACGTTCGCCGCACTGGCGGACCCCACCCGGCGGGCGATCCTCGCCCGGCTGGCCACCGGCGAGGCCAGCGTCAACGAGCTGGCCGAACCCTTTCCGGTCAGCCTCCAAGCCATCTCCAAACATCTCAAGGTCCTCGAACGCGCGGGCTTGATCAGCCGGAGCCGGACCGCGCAATGGCGGCCCTGCCGGCTGGAGGCCGCCCCGCTCGGCGACGTCTCCGAATGGGTCGAGCGGTACCGGCGCTTCTGGGAAGGCGGTTTCGACCGCATGGAAGAGCACCTGGCGGAACTGAGGAAAGGCGAACGAAATGACTGAAACCGTCACCCTGCCGGAAGTCGTCTCGGCGGGCGAATGGCAGATCGCCAGGGACGCGTTGCTGGCCAAGGAAAAGGAGCTCACCCGCGCCGCGGACGCGATCGCCGCCGAACGGCGACGGCTGCCGATGGTGCGCTTCGACAGCACCTACGGGTTCGACGGGCCCCAGGGCCGCGTCACCCTCCTCGACCTGTTCGAGGGACGGCGTCAGTTGATCGTCTACCACTTCATGCTCGCCCCCGGGCAGAAGGCGGGCTGCCCCGGCTGCTCGATGCTCGTGGACAACATCGGCCACCTGGCCCACCTGCACGCCCGCGACACCACGCTGTACGTCGTCGCGCCGGCGACACTGCCCGAAATCGAGCGGTACAAGGAGCGGATGGGCTGGACCGTCCCGTGGGTCTCGACCGTCGACGGCTTCAACCCGGACTGCGGTATCGACGGCGGGTTCGGCGTCAGCGTCTTCCTGCGCGACGGCGACGAGGTGTTCCGGACGTACTTCACCACCGGTCGCGGCGGGGACCAGCTGGTGGGGACGCTGCGCTACCTGGACCTGACCCCGTTCGGGCGGCAGGAGGCCTGGGAGGAGTCCGGCCGCGGGACCGACGGCCCCGGGTACTGGTGGAAGCGGCACGACGAGTACTGAGCAAAAACTTTTCGCGGAGCATGTCGAGAACCCCGCGCCCGCTCCGACCCCTCGGTGTCCGGCGCCCGGAAGGCGGGCGCCACACCGGAGGGATCAAGCCATGCGCAAGCTCGTCTACGCCGTCCACACCTCGCTCGACGGCCGCATCGAGGGCCCGAACGGCGAGTTCGACTGGGCCGAGATGGGCCCGGAGCTGTCCGCCCACTCGCAGGAGCTCACCGACCGAGCCGACACTCTCCTCTACGGACGGCGGGTCTGGGACATGATGTCGTCCTACTGGCCGCAGGCGGAAGAGATCTCCGACCACCCGCACGATCTCGAGTACGCCCCGATCTGGCGCGAGACGCCGAAGATCGTGTTCTCCCGGACGCTGGACGAGGCCGGCTGGAACACCGAAGTGATCGGCGGTGACCTCACCGAGCGGGTCACCGAACTCAAGCGCAGGCCCGGCAAGGATCTGCTGCTGATGGGCGGGGCCGAGCTGGCCACCGCGCTCGCCGACCACGGCCTGATCGACGAGTTCCACGTCGTCGTGCACCCGGTGGTGCTCGGCGGCGGCAAGCAGGTGTTCGGCGGCGGAGTGCGCACGGACCTGCGGCTGACCGGCACCCGGACGATGGACGGGCGCGCGGTTCTGCTGACCTACGAAGCCAAGTGAGGTGAGGTGAAGCCCTGGGCGGCAGCCCCTACGCTGCCGCCGTCAGGTTCACCTCGCGTTGCTCGCGCGCAAGGCGATCCACTGCCGCATCGCGTACTCGACCAGCGTGATCAGCGTCTGCTTCGTCGACTCCCGCTCCCTGGCGTCGCAGCGGACGATCGGGATGTTGGGGTCGATCGACAGCGCCTCACGCACGTCGTTGATGTCGTGCTCGAGGATGCCGTCGAAGGTGTTCACCCCGACGATATAGGGCAGGCCCCGGTCCTCGAAGAAGTCGATCGGCGCGAACGAGTCGGCCAGCCGCCGCGTGTCGGCCAGCACCACGGCGCCGATCGCGCCGCGGACGAGGTCGTCCCACATGAACCAGAACCGCTGCTGCCCGGGCGTGCCGAACAGGTAGAGGATCAGGTCCGCGTCCAGGGAGACCCGGCCGAAGTCCATCGCGACCGTGGTGGTCGATTTGTTGGGCGTCTGGTCGAGGTTGTCGATCCCCCGACTGGCGTCCGTCATCATCGCCTCGGTGGTGAGCGGGACGATCTCCGACACCGAACCGACGAAGGTCGTCTTACCCGCACCGAAGCCACCCGCCACGACGATCTTCGCGGATGTCATGGTCGGGGGCGCGGTTTCCCGCGGTGCCTTAAAGCCGACGGAGTCCACTCAAAACCCTTTCCATCAACACCAGATGTGCCTCGGCGCCGTCATTGCCCGAAATCGTCTTGTGCACGCTGACCAGTCCCGCGTCCGCCGCGTCGCTGATCAGCACGCGCGCCACACCCAGCGGCACGCGCAGGGTCGCCGCGATCTCGGCGACCGAACGCGGGGTGCGGCACTCCTCGATGATCGAAACGCATTCGATCTGGTCCGCGGCGATCGCGGGGAGGCTACCCGAGTCGACGTGGTCCTTGGTGGAGATGAGGGTCTCCAGCTCGAGAGCGTAGTTCGCCTTGGTCCGGCCCCCGGTGAGGGCATAGGGACGGACGATCGCCGTCTCTTCGAGCGGCGACGGCGATTGCTCGAAGACGGCGGGCATGATGAACTCGCCGCTGGGCGGGCCCGGGTCGAAAAGACCACCTGGTCTCGGCCCGACGGCACCTGCGCCGCTGTCGGGTGGAGAAGCAAGTGAGGTCACGCGGTCTCCTTGATCGGTCGGCTGCGGGACTGCCGATTCCCCGGTGGCGGGTGTTCCGCCCGCCCGGGAATCCTGAGGGTGCTTGTTCTTCTTGCGCTTCCGACGACCACGTCCCGAATCCAGGGTGAAGCCGTTCAGGACGTCGGCGAAGGTGCCGTCGTCCCGTGAACCGGCAGCATTGGCAGCCCCCGCGTGCGGGGGCTGGTGTTCACCCGTCCCCGGCGGTTCGCCGAAGGATCCGGACCCGGTGCTCATCGGGACATCATCCCACCGGTTCGCCGATCAGCGACCCACCGGCGCCCTGCAATTGCGCGCGAAGTTCCGGGGTGAGGATCTGGCCGACACGATCGACGAGCATCGTCATCTCGTAGGCGACCTGCCCGATGTCGCAGTTCGGGGCGGCGAGGATGGCCAGGCAGGAGCCGTCGCTGATGGACATCAGCACCATGATGCCGAGTTCCATCTCGACGACGGTCTCGTTGACCGCGCCCGCCTCGAAGCACCGCGCGGCGCCCTGGGTCAGGCTGACCAGGCCGGACGCGACGGCGGCCAGCTGGTCGGCGCGGTCCAGCGGGAGCCTGCTGGACGCGGTGAGCAGGAGGCCGTCCGCCGACACCACCACGGCGTGCGCCACTCCGGGTACGCGCTCGGCGAAGTCGTTCACCAGCCACCCGAACTGGTTCTGCTGGGGCTGGGCCGGGTTCGGCGAGGTCATTCACCCTCCAGGGTTTCGTGGTTGGCTTCGGTCGCCTGGGCTGTGTGGTGCCGTCCGCGCTGGATGCCCTGCTGGAAACTGCTCAGGCGACCGCGCACGTCGTGCGCGTCTCGCTGTGGTCGGGGGGTGACCGCCCCGGCGGGCGGTCCCGCGCTGCCCGGGAGCAACTGCTCCCCGCGACGGCGCCTGGGTAATCCTGCCGAAGTCATCCGCGAGGGCACGGACTGGGACACCGCTTGGGCGGCTTTCCAGCCTTCGTCGGAGCCGAAGTTCCAGGCGTCCGTCCGCTCAGTGGCGGCGACCGGTTCCGGTTCCGGGCTCGCTGCCTGCGGTTTCCTGCTCGGCAGCGCGGCGGGCGGGGTCGCCGGACGCTCGGCCGTCTCCGGCGCCTTCGCGGCCTCGGGTGCCTGCGACGGCTCGGGTGCCTTCGCGGGCTCGGGCTTCGTGTCCGGCTTGGCGGTCGCCGCGTCAGCGGCCGGCGTGACCTTGTCCGCCGCTTCCTTGCGTCCCCGCTTGACGCCCTGCTGGAAGCTGCTCAGCCTGCCGCGCACGTTCGCCGGGTCGCGGACCGGCAGCTCCGATTTGGCGGCGGGTTCGGCGGCCGGGACCGATGACGCCGCACTGCCCGGTAGGAGCTGCTCGCCCTTGCGGCGACGCGGCAACCCGGCATCGGTGAACGTCGACGGGGCGTTCCGGGAGATCTCCTGCACCGTGCGGAAAGCCTTGTCGCTGGCGAAGTCCCAGGTGCGGGCCTCCTGCTCGGCGGTGGGAGCGGGCTCGGCCGTCTTCTTCTCTTCGGGGTCCTTCGTCCCCGGCTTCTCCTTCTTGGCCGCTGGTTCGGCCGCGGGCTTTTCCGGAGCGGGGACGGGCGAACGGAACCACGCCGACAGCATCTCGTCGAAGATCGGCGTCGTCTCCGATTTGGGCGCTGCGGTGGGCGGCGGTGCGGTGGCCGGGGCAGGCGGCGTGGTCGCCTGGTTCCACCATTCGCTCAGCGTGGTGTTGTTCTTGGCCTCGAACAGTTCCTTGCCGCTGGGCAGATCGCCTTCCTGCTGGGCGGGCTTCTCCGTTTCCTTGGCGACCGGCTCGGGCTCGGGAGCGGGTTCCGGTTCGGGACGGCGGGGTTCGGGCGCCGGCGGCGGTGTCGTCTCATCCCTGGGGATCGGGCTGAACAGCGCCGTTCCCGAAATCTCCAGATCGGACGGCGGCCGCGAATCCTGGGGGCCGTGCCCGTTGACCCCGGATTTGGTGTGGCCCGCCAGGTCGTTCGCCGACGGCCACCGCTCCCCGCCTTGCGTGGGCACGCTCGGCATCGCCGGGCGCGAACCGTTCGTGGGCCGCTGGCGGCGGGGCAGGCCGCCCGGCTGCTGCGGCGGCAGCGGCGCGAGGCGCTGGGTGATCGGGCCGGTGGCGGGGCCGGGGTCACCCCCAGGCGGGGCCATCACGAGGTCCGCCGGGACCGAAACGGTGGCGCGCACGCCGACGATGTCCTTGCCGCCGTGCAGCGACACACCGATGCGGTGCCTGCTGGCCAGCCGTCCGACCACGAACAGGCCCATCCGGCGCGAAGTGGTGAGGTCGACGTTCGGTGCCTCCGAGAGCCGGGCGTTGGCCTCGGCGACCTCGGCCTCGTTCATGCCGATGCCCTTGTCGAGGATGTCGATGCCGAACGAGCCGTCTTCGACGAGCCTGGTCGCGACCGTCACCTGGGTTTCCGGGGCGGAGAACGCCGTGGCGTTGTCCAGGAGTTCGGCGATCAGGCGCATCAGATCGTTGGCCGCGTACCCGACCAGCCGCACCGGTGGCGGGTTCTGCACGGTGACCCGCTGGTACTGCTCGATCTCGGACACCGCCGCGCGCACCACGTCGGTGGCGGAGACCGGCTGCCCCGAGCGCCTGCCCGGCTCGGCGCCGGAGAGGACCATCAGGTTCTCGTTGTTGCGGCGCATGCGGGTGGCGAGGTGGTCCAGCTGGAACAGGGTGGCGAGCTGGTCGGCGTCCTCTTCGTCGCGCTCCAGCCGCTCGATCAGCTGCAGCTGCCGCTGCACGAGGCTCTGGCTGCGGCGGGACAGGTTGACGAACACGTTGCTGTAGCCGGTCCGCATCGAGGCCTGCTCGGTGGCCAGGCGCAGCGCCTGGTGGTGCACCTTGTCGAAGGCCCTGGCGACCTCGCCGATCTCGTCGTCGCCGCCGACCGGGACCGGCCGCACGTCGGTGCCCTGCGAGCGCCCCTCCTGGATGTTGCGGACCGCGTCGGGCAGCTGCTTCTCGGCGACGTCGAGTGCGCTGGCGCGCAACACCTTCAGCGAGCGCAGCAGCTGGCGCGTGATGAGGAAGACGACGGCGACGGCGAGCACCATCGCGCCGAACAGCAGGACCGCGAGCAGGCCCGCGCCGCTGCTGGCGTCGTCGACCAGTTCGGCCGACACCGCGCTCGTCTCGGCACCGAATTTGTTCGCGACCTCGCCGACCTTGCCGATCACCGCGGTGGAGGCGTCGGTCCAGCCCTGCGCGGACAACGAGCGGAAGGCTTGCGCGGACGGGGTTCCCTGTTCGCCGAGGGCGGTTTTCGCGAGCCTGTCACGGTTTTCCATCGCCTGGTCGGTGACGGTGGCGCTGAACTCCTGGCGCTGCTGTTCCGAAGCGGCGGCGCGGAAGTCGGTGAGGCGGTCGGCCAGCCGGAGTTCGGCGGTGCGCACCTGGTCGAGCTCGCTCGGCGCGAGACTCGACCGGGCGATGCCGAAGGAGACCAGAGCCTGGCTCAGCGACAGCTGTTCCTTCATCATGGCCAGGTCGTGCAACGCCGTGGGGGTGCCACCGAGGACATCCTGGCCGGCACCGGCCGCGAGCGCGGTGTCGAGGGCGAGCAGCGCGGTGGTGACGTCGGTGTACTCCCCGATCGCCTGGACGGGATCGAGCTGCCCGGAGGAGGCCCGCTGCCGGATGTCGGGCAGCCGGTCGAGCTGGGCGGCAGCCGCTTCCCGCGCCTGACGGAGCGACGGCTCGTTCTCCACCGCCCGGGTGGCGGCGGCGCCGTAAAGCGGGATGGCGGTGTCGACGTCGGCACGGGCCGAGGCGAGTTCGAGGGTCCCGCCGACGGTGCCGGCGGTCAGCCCCGCGGCGGACTGGGTGCGTTCGCGGCCGAGGCCGTCGGCGAGGGTGCGGATATGCCCGCTCAGCGCGACGAGGCGGTCCAGCCGCTGGTAGCCGTCGGACCGGCCGACCTGGCCTGCGATGGTGGCGATGCCCAGTGCGAGCGCGATGAGGATCGGCACCAGCGTCACGGCCGACAGCTTCACCGGCAGGCTCCAGTCCCGCCAGCGCACGAGCGTGCGCCAGCCGGTGGCCCACCGAGATGGCCGGGGAGTGCGTCCCAGCAGCTCCCCGACAGGCACTTGGCCTTCTCCTGCAACGGTCACGTAGGTGACTCCCTGTCCGGCGTCCTGGCACGGTCTGAGGCGCCCGTTCCCGCGAGGTACCTGCCTGCGGCGAACTCGGCCCCGGTCTGACCGCGTGATCGATCGCGACGTGAGGGACCCCGTCGGGCGATCCGGGTGTCCCGAGTGTCCCTGGGTACACCGGTCCGCCTCGGGAGTTCTTGCACCTGCACGTGCAGGTCGCAACCTGCGAAGTGCATGGTCGTCGAGATCAACTTGTCTTTGCCAATCGATCACTGCGGGTCAGCCGGGCCAAAGAATCGTACACCAATCCGGGTGCCGTCAATTCCGTTCAGTACACGGGGGCTGACCAGCGAAAAGCGTGCGGCCGAACGATCCGCCGGGCCGGAAAACCGCTCGTGCGTCACAAACGAGGGAATTCCGGTTACGGGTTGCGCGGATACACAGGCTGCCCTAATCACCCGATCAGCCTACGTACGGTAGCCGCGTCGCCCGGTCGAACTACTTTCCGTGCCCCCAACGGGTGGGTCAAGCCCAAATATGTGCCCGATGTTGTGGCCTTGCCGCCCAAGCCGGTTCGATGTCGCCCGACATGGTGATTTCTTTCGAGACACCCGGTGAAGCGGGGGATCTTCCCCGGTCCAGGATGGCGGGCACGGTATCGGAACCCGTGGCGCCCGGGTAGCAAAACTACGATCTGTCACCAAAACGGGGGACAGAGCGTGGTCGCCGTCCATCTTTTGCCGCAGTGGGCCGTTCGGGCGACAACCGCGCGTGACAACCCTGCTCACTACGACGAGTGATAAAAGCGGTTCATTCCGACCGAAACGATTTCCGGAAACACCAATGGAAGGTAAAACCGAATACCGGCTCACGCCTTCGCGGAACCGGGGTCGCCTATTCAGAGCGCGTGAAGCCGTAGTTAGTATGTGCGCTCCCCGTACCGCGCCACGGATGCAAGCCCCGGAGGAACCCATGCCCGACGTCGCGCGTCCTTACGCGGCGAGCAACGCCCTGGAGGACACCGGGCAGATGCCCGCGCTGTTCGTCCGCGAGCGCCAGCCCGCTCCCCCGCCGCCGCGCGCCACCGGCCCTGACTACGACCGGATCCAGCACGGCAAGGAGTTCGTCGCGCTGCGCAAGACCTTCCGCCGGTTCGTGTTCCCGATGAGCCTGCTCTTCTTCACCTGGTACATGACCTTCGTGCTGCTGGCGGCCTACGCGCACGACTTCATGAGCCGGAAGGTGTGGGGTGAGGTCAACGTCGGCATCCTGCTCGGGCTCGGCCAGTTCGCCAGCACGATCCTGATCACGATCGCCTACCTGAAGTTCGCGAACAAGCGGCTCGACCCCAAGGTCGAGGCGCTGCGGGCCTCCGTCGGGGCGGGAGAGCGATGAGCATCCCCGACAACAACCCGGTACTGAACATCGCGGTGTTCGCGCTCTTCGTCGCGATCACCCTGTACGTGGTGTACCGCGTCAGCGCCCGCAACACGTCCACTTCGGACTACTACGCGGCAGGCAGCGCCTTCACCGGGCGACAGAACGGCATCGCACTTTCGGGTGACTTCCTCTCGGCGGCGTCGTTCCTCGGTATCGCCGGGGCGATCGCGATCCACGGCTACGACGGCTTCCTGTACTCGATCGGGTTCCTCGTCGCGTGGATGGTCGACCTGCTGCTGATCGCGGAACTGCTGCGCAACACCGGCCGCTTCACCATGGGCGACGTGCTGAGCTTCCGGATGAAGCAGCGCCCGGTCCGCGCCGCGGCCGCGACGTCGACCCTGGTGATCTCCTTCTTCTACATGCTCGCGCAGATGGCGGGCGCCGGCGGCCTGGTGGCGCTGTTGCTGGACATCCACGGTGGTATCGGCCAGGCGCTGGTGATCGGCGTCGTCGGTGTCGTCATGGTGCTGTACGTGCTGGTCGGCGGAATGAAGGGCACCACGTGGGTGCAGATCATCAAGGCCACGATCCTGCTGCTGACCGGTGCGCTGATCACCGTGTTCCTGTTCGGCAAGTTCGGCTTCAGCTTCTCGAACCTGCTCGCGGCCGCCGCCGACAACAGCCCGCTCGGTGACGAACTGCTGCAGCCGGGCGGTTCTTACGGCAAGAGCGAGGTCACGAAGCTCGACTTCGTCTCGCTGGCCCTGGCTCTGGTCCTCGGCGCCGCCGCGCTCCCGCACGTGCTGATGCGCTTCTACACGGTGCCGAACTCGCGCGAGGCACGGCGCTCGGTGGTGTGGGCGACCGCGTGCATGACGATCTTCTACCTCTGCACACTGGTCATCGGCTTCGGCGCGGCCGCGCTGGTCGGCCCGGAGGCGATCAAGAACGCGCCCGGCGGCGAGAACTCGGCGGCGCCGCTGCTCGCGCTGAACATCGGCGGCACCCTGTTGCTCGGCATCGTCTCGGCGGTGGCCTTCGCGACCATCCTCGCCGTCGTCGCCGGACTGACGATCACCGCTTCAGCGTCCTTCGCGCACGACGTGTACGCGAACATCTTCAAGCGCGGCAAGGCGGAACCGGCCTCGGAGGTCCGGGTCGCGCGGCTGACCGCGGTCGCCGTCGGGGCGCTCGCGATCGTGGGCGGCATCCTGGCGAACGGGCAGAACATCGCGTTCCTCGTGGCGCTGGCGTTCGCCGTCGCCGCGTCGGCGAACCTCTCGACGCTGCTGTACTCGCTGTTCTGGAAACGCTTCAACACCACCGGAACGCTGTGGGGCATCTACGGCGGGCTGATCGCGAGCCTGGTGCTCGTGTTCTTCTCGCCGGTGATGTCCGGGGCCGCGGACTCGATCATCAAGAGCGTCGACTTCCACTGGTTCCCGTTGAAGAACCCGGGCCTGGTGTCGATCCCGTTCTCATTCCTGTGCGGGTTCGTGGGTACGTTCGTCGGCCGGTCGAAGGCCGATCCGGTCAAGCACGCGGAGATGGAGGTGCGGTCCCTCACCGGGATCGGCTCCTGACGCGCGCCATGAAAGGTCCTTTCCTTGCAAATTTTGCAAGGAAAGGACCTTTCATGGCACCCGGAGACCGTCCAGCACGATCGCGAGAAGCCGCTTCGTGTCCTCCTCCGAAGCCTTGCTCGCCGCCGAGCCCAGCCCGTGGCCGAGCCGCAGGATGTCGACGCCCGCGACGTCGGGCCGGAGCACGCCCTCGTCCTGAGCCGCCTTCACGATCGTGTCGGCCGCGGCCCGCAGGCGTGACTGACACCAGCCGAAGACTTCGGAGCCCGCGTCGACGGACGCCTTCAGCGTCATCGCGAGCCCATGCTTCTCGACCACGTAGATGACGTGCGTGGCCAGCCACGTCTCGAGCGCCTCGCCCGGCGGCAATTCGTCGAGCAGGTCGTATGCCTGCTGCGCCAGCCCGTCGATCTCGTCGCGGTAGACCGCCTCGATCAGCTTGTCGCGCGTCGGGAAGTGCCGGTACAGCGTGCCCGCGCCGACACCGGCGCGTTTGGCGATGTCGTCGGCGGGCACGTCCACGCCGTCGGCGGTGAAGGCCTCCTTCGCCACGGCCACGATGCGCTCGTAGTTGCGCCGCGCGTCCGCGCGCATGGGGCGGGCCGGATCGGCCGTGACCATCTGCACCTCCTCGGGCGACGAAAACGGAGACGTTCTCCGAATTCACTTGCGTAAGCGGAGACTGTCTCCATATCATCGCTCACGACCTCAAGTGGAGAGTCTCTCCGCTTCATCTCGTTACGTCTTCGGAGTATTCCTTGACCGAGCGAACCCTGCGTGCCGAGCCTAGGCCCGAAACGGCCGGGGCCCCGCCACCTCCGCACCGGCTGGTCCTCCCCATCATCCTGACCTGCCAGCTCATGCTCATCCTCGACGCGACGGTGATGAACGTCGCGCTCCCCCGCATCCAGTCCGAGCTCGGCTTCACCGACACTGGCCTGTCCTGGGTGATGACCGCGTACAGCCTGGTCTTCGGCGGCTTGCTGCTCCTCGGCGGCCGGGCGGGCGACTTGTTCGGGCGTCGCCGGACGTTCGTCGTCGGCACGGCCGTGTTCACCGCCGCCTCCCTGCTCGGCGGCCTCGCCGGTTCGGCGGAACTGCTGATCGCCGCCCGGGTCGCGCAGGGCGTCGGCGCCGCGCTCGCCGGGCCGAGCACGCTCGCGCTGATCACCGGCACGTTCACCGAGGCCAAGGCACGAGTGCGCGCGCTGGCGTTGTTCTCGGCGATGTCCAGCAGCGGTTTCGCGATCGGCCTGCTGCTCGGCGGGCTGCTGACCGAATGGATCTCGTGGCGCGCGGCGCTGTACATCAACGTTCCGTTCGGGCTCGCGATCGTGCTGCTCACTTCCCGGTACGTCGCCGATCCTCCACGACGCCGCGCCCGGCTGGATCTCCCCGGCGCGTTCACCGGCACCCTCGGCGTCGGCTCGCTCGTGTTCGCCTTCACCCACGCCGCTTCGCACGGCTGGGGCGACACGATCACCCTCGGCAGCCTCGCCGCCGGGCTGGCACTGCTCGCCGCGTTCCTCATCATCGAGACGAGGATGCGCGAACCGCTGATCCCCCTGCGCCTGTTCGCCGAACGCGACCGCGCCGCGGCCTACGTCAACTTCTTCCTCGGGCCGATGGCGATGATGTCGATGTTCTTCTTCCTGACCCAGTTCCTGCAGGACATCGCGGGTTTCGCCGCGCTGGAGACCGGCTTCGCGTTCCTGCCGATGGCGGTCTGCATGTTCCTGCTGAGCAGGCTGATCCCGAAACTGCTGCCCCGGTTCGGGCCGAAACTGCTCGCGTTGACCGGGACCGCGCTGATGACCGGCGGAGTCGTCTGGCTGACCACGCTCACCACGGACAGCGGGTACTTCTCGCATCTGCTCGGGCCGATGCTGCTGATGGGCGTGGGCGCCGGGCTGGCGTTCTCCCCGCTCAGCGTGATCATCATGGCGACGGTGCCCACCGACGACGCGGGCGCCGCGGGCGGTGCGCTGCAGACGTTGCAGCAGGTCGGGTCGACACTGGGGCTGGCCATCCTGATCACCGTGTTCGGCGCGGCGACGCGGACCCCTTCGGGAAACCCGGCGGACACCACGGTCGCCGGGATGACCGCGGCCTTCACCGCCGCGGCCGTCGTGACGGCGGTGTCCTTCCTGGTGGCGCTGACCTTCCGGCGGAGGGCTTAGAGCTTCACGCCCGCCTGGACCTTGTGCGTGACCTTGCGCTCCATCACGAACGAGAAGAACGGGATGCAGCCGGCGATCAGCACGAGGAGGGTGCCCTTCATCGACCAGCGGGCCTTGATCGCGAGGTCGACCGCGAGCAGCAGGTACACCAGGTACAGCCCACCGTGGACCATGGGGATCATCTTCACGAACTGGGGAAGTTCCACGCGGAAGACGTACTGCAGCAGCATTTCGACGACCAGCCCGAGCAGGGCCACACCGGTGGCGTACGCCGCGACGCGGAACCGGATCAGCGGTCCGCCCAACGAGACCGGGCGGGCCGGGGCGGCGTCGTCAGTTCGGGTGGTCATAGGGTCTCGAACCTCTCTGGGGACTACTTGTCGCGGGCGTTGAGCTCGCGCAGGTATCTGTTGTACGCGGCCAGCTCGTCGTCCTCGGGGGGCGGCGGCGCCGGGGCCCGTCGCTGCCGGGGAGCCGGCACCTCGGGGACGGTGGTCTCGGCCACCGTTTCCTGGGTGTCGGCCTCCGCGGTTTGGCGGCGGAGCTTGCGGATCCGCCAGAACATGAAGGCGGGGAACAGCCCGAACAGCGGCCACTGCAGGACGTAGCCGAGGTTCTGGAACGTCCCGCTGGCCGAGGAGAACCGCTCCCACTGCCACCACGCGAGCCCGCAGCACAGGGCCAGGCTCACCAGGCAGACGCCGGCGATGCCGAGACGGCGCAGGGTGACGGGCGAAGCGGGCACATCTCGACGCTAGCACTGGGCGCGCGGCGAAACATCGCCGACCTTGGCGCTCGGGACCTTGGTCCCGGCCGCGACGGCGAGCGCTCACTTGGCGGCCGCGACGGCCTTCGCGTAGTCGTCCGCCAGCCCGAAGACCTTCTGCGCGTACTCGGTCGAGTTGTTGTACGACAGGATTCCCTGCCACCACCCCGAGGCGGCCGACATGTCCCGGTTGTTCACGCACAGGTAGCGCGCCGCCGCCAGCGTCGCGTCGTCGATCTGCTGCGGGTCGCCGAGGCCGTCGCGGTTGCCGTCGGCGGCGTACCGGCGCCAGGTGCTGGGGATGAACTGCATGGGGCCGACCGCGCGGTCGACGGCCGCGTCGCCGTCGAACTGGCCGCCGTCGGTGTCGCCGATCGCCTTCACGCCGGGCGAACCGTCGAGCGGGACGCCGATGATCGGCTTCGACGGCCGTCCGTCCTGGCCGAGGACCGCGCCGCCGTACTGGCCGTGGTTCGACTCGATCCGGCCGATACCGGCCAGGGTCGCCCACGAGATCTTGCAGTTCGGCTGCATCTGCCGCATCGCCAGTTCGGCGTTGCCGTAGGCGAGCAGCGCCCTGGCCGGGATGCCGGTGGCCTGCGCCGCCCGCTCGGTCCAGGCGGTCAGCGGGTCCTTGCCCGGTTTCGGCTGCGCCTGCTGCGGCGCGGTCTGCTGGGTGGCGCCGCCGGCGACGGTGGCGTTGACCGGGGCGACCGAACCGGGCTTGACGTCCGCCGCCTTGACCTGCAGGGCGGGGATCTCCATCGTCGTGGGGCTCGCGACCGGGGCGGACGCCTTGGTCACCAGCCAGATCCCGCCACCGGCGAGGCCGAGCACGGCCAGCACGATCACGAGCCTGCCGAATACGGCGGCGCCCACCCCGCGTGGCGGGGCGGGCGTGGCCGGGTCTGCGACGAGCTCGTCGTTTTCCGGGGTGGTGCGCACGAAGCGGGTCCTCCAGCGTGGGCGGCGATCACGACCGATGCTCGAACAACGAGCCCGCGCAGGTTAGCGTTACGCGGTCGCCCTGATCGCCCTTGCCACGCCGGTTCACCCGCGCGTGCGAGAACTTCTCATCAGGCGGACTTCTGCTGCCTCGCCAGCCGTGCCACGCACCAGGCCGGGGCGCTGCCGCGGCGGAGGTGCTGCAAAACGGTCATCGGGCCGAGACGGCGGCTCAGGTCGGACGGGGCGAGCCCGGCCGCGCGGTAGTCGAGCGCACGCTGGTCGAGCGGGCTGATGCCGGCGTCCCACCAGGCTTCGGCCTCGGCGACCCCGCCGACCATCTGCCACCAGCCCGCGGCCGCGACGAGCAGATCCTGCGGGACCTCCGGGAGACGGCGGCGCATCGCGTCGAGGTAGCCGGGGTCGGCGGCCTCGACCGGGGCCCAGCGCCCCTGGCCGGACTGCTGACGCTGGCCGGGGATACCGGGAGCCTGCCTCGGCACATCGGCCAGCCACGCCGACGCGATGCGATCGGCTTCCTGCTCCTCGGGGGTCTGCTCACGCTCGGCCGCCCACTGCCGGATCAACGCATCGACTCCGGGATCTCCGGTCATCCCTGCCTCCTCATGATTCCCCGACTGACAAGCCCTGACTTACTTGCCCGGCTGAAAGTTCCGCTGCCGTGAGGCTTGCACCTGCGGAAACTCCTGCCCAGGAGGCCGGCTCCGGCGCCTGGAGGACCAACCGATCACGCAATGTGAGCACCGTAGGGGCGCGGAGGTCTCTTCCGCCAGAGCTTCCAGGGCACGAATTCGTCGACCAGCGGGTTTTCGGGGGCAATCCACCCGGATGGTCGAGTCGTCCGACCGAAATGCGAGACGGGTGACGCTGAGTGATAACCGCTGGTGACTGCGCACAGCGATCACCGGCGTCGCGAGGGACGCCGGTGATCGCCGCGAGGGGTCAGGAGAAGAGGCTCCGGACGAACGTCACGATGGCTTCGGCACCGGACCGGAGCCAGCCGAGCGCGGTGTGGACGGCATCGGCGGATTGCGTCGGCCTGCTGATCAGAAAGAAGAGCACGAGCGCGACGACGGCGATGACAACGAATTTCTTCAAGCCGGGCGACATGGCTCCATCCCATCACACCGTAGTGTCCAGACGATGACTCCGCGCGCACTGCGGACTTTGTCACCACTTTAAGGAGAATCGGGCTCTGTTGCCCACCCGGATTTCCTCAAGGGAGCGATCGATGAGCGAAAACGTTCTCGTCCACCGGGACGGGCCGGTCACGACGATCACGCTGAACCGCCCCGAGTCGCGCAACGCCGTGGACGGGCCGACGGCGAACGCTCTGGCGGACGCGTTCCGCGCGTTCGACTCCGACGAGGAGGCCGCGGTCGCCGTCCTCACCGGTTCGGGTGACGCCTTCTGCGCAGGAGCCGATCTGAAGGCCGTCGGCACCGGCCGCACCAACTCGCTCAGCCCCGCGGGCGACGGGCCGATGGGCCCGACGCGGATGGCCCTGTCGAAGCCGGTGATCGCCGCGGTCCGGGGGCACGCCGTCGCGGGCGGCCTGGAGCTGGCGCTGTGGTGCGATCTCCGGGTCGCCGACAGCACGGCCGTGTTCGGCGTGTTCTGCCGCCGCTGGGGAGTGCCGCTGATCGACGGCGGCACGGTACGTCTCCCCCGGCTGATCGGGCATTCGCGGGCGATGGACCTGATCCTCACCGGCAGGCCGGTCGACGCCGGCGAGGCGCTCGCGATCGGGCTTGCGAACCGGGTCGTGCCGGACGGCGAAGCCCTGGCCGCCGCGCAAGCGCTGGCGCGCGAACTGGCCACGTTCCCCCAGGCGTGCCTGCGCGCGGATCGCAAATCCGCGTACGGCCAGTACGGGCTCACCGAAGACGAGGCGATGCGCGCCGAGTTCTCGAACGCGTTGATCGGCGGCGGGCTCGCCGAGGAGGCCGTCGCGGGCGCGAGCCGGTTCAGCGACGGCGCGGGGCGTCACGGCAGTTTCGACGGCCCACGGCTCTAGGGTCTGTCGGATGACAGAAACCGGAGTCGCGCTCAGACCGGTGTACGAAGACGACCTGCCGATGCTCGAAGCACTGACGAACGATCCGCGGGCCGCGGGCACGTTCGAATGGCACGGCTGGCACGACCCGCACTTCCTGCGCCGCCGCTGGACCGAGACCGGCATGCTCGCGGCGGACAACGGGATGCTGATGGTCGAGCTCGACGGGCAGCGGCTCGGTTTCGTCTCCTGGCACAAGACCAGGACGGGCTCGACGTCGTACTGCTGGAACGCGGGGCTCGTGCTCATCCCCGAGGCACGCGGCCACGGCTACGGGACCGAGGCCCAGCGGTTGCTGGTCCGCTACCTCTTCGCGCATACGCAGATGAACCGGGTCGAGGCGTCGACGGAGGCGGGCAACCTCGCCGAGCAGCGCTCCCTGACGAAGGCGGGCTTCACCCGGGAGGGTGTGCTGCGCGGCTACGGGTTCCGGGACGGGGCCTGGCGCGACCACATCCTCTATTCGGTGGTGCGGTCGGACCTCGACGTGGGCTGAAAGCGTCCTTCACCGCGTGAGATGCGGTGAAGGACGCTTTCGCTGCGTCTCATGCGGGGAAAGCGTCCTTCAGCTCACGCGATCGTCCCGGCGGCCCGGAGCCGTTCGATCCCGTCGGCGTCCACGCCGAGCTCGGCGAGGACCTCGGCGGTGTCGCCGCCCTTGGGCCGCGGCGGTTCCGGCGTCTCGGCAGGCGTGCGGTCGAACCGCGGTGCCGGCGCGGGCTGCAGCATGCCGCCGACGTCGACGAACGTCTTGCGCGCGACGTTGTGCGGATGCGACGGCGCCTCCTTCGGGGAGAGCACCGCCGTCAGGCACGCGTCAGTGCCTTCGGCCTTCGCGACCAGCTCGTCACGGGTGTGCTTCGCGACGGCTTCGGCGACGATCTTGCGCAGCTTCGGCCACTCGTTCTTGTCGACGTGGACCGGCGTCTCCTCGGGGTCTAGGCCGAGCACCTTCACCAGGTCGCCCCAGAACCGCATCTCGATCGCGCCGATGGCGACGTACTTGCCGTCGGCGGTCTCGTAGGTGTCGTAGAACGGCGCGCCGCCGTCGAGCATGTTCTCGCCGCGCCCACCGGACCACAGCCCGGAGTCCAGCAGCCCGTGCAGGCTGGTGGTCAGCAGCGCCGCACCGTCCACCATGGACGCGTCGACCACCTGGCCCTTGCCGGACGTCTGACGTTCGAACAGCGCCGCCAGCACACCCATCGCGAGCAGCAGGCCACCGCCGCCGAAGTCACCGACGAGGTTGAGCGGCACCACCGGCCGCTGCCCGGCGTGCCCGATGGGTTCGAGCGCGCCGGAGATGCCGATGTAGTTGATGTCGTGCCCGGCGACGGTCGCCAGCGGACCGTCCTGGCCGTAGCCGGTCATCCGGCCGTAGACCAGCCGCGGATTGCGGGCGTGGACCTCTTCCGGCCCGATGCCCATCCGTTCCGCGACGCCGGGGCGGAAACCCTCGATGAGCACGTCGGCGTCGTCGGCGAGTTTCAGCACCAGTTCGACGCCCTCGGGGGTCTTGGTGTTGATCCCGATCGACCGCCTGCCGCGCGCGAGCGGATCGTTCGGGAAGCCGATGACGTCGTTGCCCGGTGTCGCCCGGTCGATCCGGACGACCTCCGCGCCGAGATCGGCGAGGATCGTGCAGGCGAACGGCGCCGGGGCGAGCCCGGCCAGTTCGACGACCTTGAGCCCGCTGAGCGGGCCGGCCTTTTTCGCCACGTCTTTCCTTTCTGCGCCAACGGTTCCGCTACAGCGTGCGGGAGATGATTTCCTTCATGATCTCGCTGGTGCCACCGAAGATGCGCGAGATCCGGATGTCGGCCCACGCGCGCGCGATCGGGTACTCGGTCATGTAGCCGTAGCCGCCGAAGAGCTGCAGGCAGTCGTCGACGACCTTGTTGACCCGTTCGGTGGTCCAGAGCTTCGCCATCGCCGCGCCCTGCACGTCGAGTTCCTTGCGCAGGTGCCGTTCGATGCACTGGTCGAGGAACGCGCGGGACACCGCGGCCTCGGTCGCGGCCTCGGCGAGCTTGAACTTCGTGTTCTGGAAGTTGTAGACCGGGCGGCCGAACGCCTGGCGGTCCTTGGTGTAGGCGATGGTCTGGTCGATCGCGGCCTCCATCCCGGCGACCGCGGTGACGGCGATGATCAGCCGCTCCTGCGGAAGCTGCTGCATCAGCTGGATGAAGCCGAGCCCTTCCTGCGCACCCAGCAGGTTGGCGGCGGGGACGCGGACGTCGTCGAAGTTCAGCTCCGCGGTGTCCTGTCCCTTGAGACCGATCTTGTCGAGGACGCGGCCGCGGCTGAAGCCGGGCGTGTCGGTCTCGACGGCGATCAGCGAGACACCCTGCGCGCCGGCCTCCGGGTCGGTCTTCACCGCGACCACGACGAGGTCGGCGTGGAAACCGTTGGTGATGAACGTCTTCGCGCCGTTGATCACGTAGTGGTCGCCGTCGCGGACCGCGCGGGTCTTGATGTTCTGCAGATCCGAACCGGTGCCGGGTTCGGTCATCGCGACCGCGCCGACCATCTCGCCGGAGGCGAACTTCGGCAGCCACGCCTTCTTCTGCTCTTCGTTCGCGTACTCGAGGATGTAGTGCGCGACGATTCCATTGTGGACGGTGACGCCCCATGCGCTGTCACCGGACCGGGCCTGCTCTTCGTAGAGCACGGCCTCGTGGGCGAACGTGCCGCCGCCACCGCCGTACTCCTCCGGGATGGAAAGGGCCAGCAGACCCACCTCGCCCGCCTTCGTCCACAGCTCGCGGTCGACCTTCTTCTCGGCCGCCCAGCGCTCCTGGTTCGGCACGAGTTCCTTCTGGCAGAAGGTCCGGGCGAGGTCCCGGAGGTCTTCGAGCTCCGTCGTGCTCCACGAACTCTTCTGGATCTGCAAGGGCACGGCCAACGCCTCCTGATCGGACCTGGAAAACATGACGCTTAGGATGTAAGTTCCATGCGGAATGTACATCCGTACCGAGCTGCACGTAAAGGGGGCAGGATTCGGTGAGTGTGCTCGGCAGGACCCACCGCACCCAGGCCGAGCGGCGCGAGCAGACCCGCGCCGCCCTACTCGACGCGACCATCGACTGCCTGGTCGACCTCGGCTACGCGCGCACCTCGGTCCAGGAGATCTGCGCCCGCGCCGGCGTCTCGAAGGGCGCCGTGCAGCATCACTTCTCGGCGAAGGCCGAGCTCATGGCGGCCGCCGTGGAGCATCTGACGGAGAAACTGCGCGGACGCCTCGCGGCGTCGATCACGGCGCTCCCCGGCGGCGCCTCGGGTGTCGCGGCGGCGATCGACCTGCTGTGGGAGGGCTACTCCGGCACGCTGTCCACGGCGGCCACGGAACTGTGGGTGGCGGCGCGCACCGACCCCGAACTCCGCGAAGCGATCCGCCCGGTCGACAAGGCTTTGGGCCGCTCGACGCTGGAGCACGTCACCGCCGTCGCAGGGGATCTCCCGAAGGAACGCGCGGAGATCCTGTTCTGGCTGACCGTGAACCTCACGCGCGGGCTGGCACTGGACGCCGAACTCGGCGGCGACCCGAAGCGGCGCCGGCAATTGCTCGACGAATGGAAACGCGTCGCGGTCATGTTGTACGAGGACAGCTCCGCGTAGCACGCGCGAAAGCCCCAGACCAGAGCACAGCCGACACTTATCCCGTCGGCCGATCCGTGGTGGAATTCCTTGCTGGACAACAGAACCGGCGGAGGAGTCGACCATGAGCGCGCCGCAGCAGCAGCCGTACCAACCGACTGGCCCGTTCGGCGCAGCGCAGCCCGCGCGACCGCCGTCGGATCTGCGCCTCCCCCGGCTTTTCGCCGCGATGATGGGGGTTTTCGCCGGGCTGCTGGTCCTCCTCGCGACTTTTCTCCCGCAGTCGACGTACGAGCAGGTTTCCGACGGCAAGACCGTGTCGAAATTCGCCGAGACCGGCTGGACGCGACTCTTCGACATCGAACCGTCGGCGGAGGAACAGGAGTTCTACGACAGGACGCATGTCGCCCGCTACGGCATCCCGTTGTCCGCCGCCGCGCTGACCTTGTTCGCCGGAGCCGCGGTGGGTTTCGCCGCGTACCGGCGTAATTCGGCGTCGCCCGCCGCGACGACGTCGAGAACGCTGCTCGTCGCGGGCGGGGCGGGGACCGCGATCGGCGTCTGGATGCTCGGCATGGACATCTCGGCGAGCCTGAGCTTCGGGCAGGACACCGGCCGGTTCGTCTCGCGTTATGGGACCGGGAGCGGATTCTGGATCCTGCTCGCCGGCGGGCTCGTGGCGTTGCTCACGATCGGGCTGGCGGTCGTGGCCAACCGTCGTGAACCGGCGCCGCCCCCTCAGTCCCCTTACCCGGTCACCTACACCCCTTACGCTCCCGGCATCCCTCAGCAGCAGTATCCGCAGGCCTACGAGCCGCCGTCACCCCCGACGCCGCCCGCGGGATCCGCGTTGCAGCAGCAGGACATCCTGCGCCCGTCGCCGGACAATCCGCCACGACCCGACAATACGTGAAACTGATTCATATCAGCGCTGGACAGTCTCCATACCGGCGGTATGCTGTACTCGTCGGTAACACCTGGGCTCTGCGTGGCGCCTTCCGGCTCCGCGCGGCATGGAACGGAGACGGCATGACGAGCACGACACCGGCGAGTGCGGGCCAGCACACCGAAGGACCGTCCACCATCGGCGGCGTTCCCGGCGCCCCGGCCATGGCCAGGGCGGAACGGCTCGTGCGCCGGGTCGTGGGTGGCGCGGACTCCGCGCCCGTCCAGATGCGCGCGCCCTTCACGGGACAGCCGATCGCGACCCTCCCCCAAGCCACCGACGCCGACGTCCGCGCCGTGTTCGACCAGGCACGGGAGGCTCAGCGCGCGTGGGCCGAACGGCCGGTCGAAGACCGCCAGCGCATCCTGATCCGCCTGCACGATCTGGTGCTGAAGCGGCAGGAAGAGGCGCTCGACCTCGTGCAGATCGAGGCGGGCAAGGCGCGGATGGACGCCTTCGACGAAGTCAGTGCCACCGCGCTCGTGGCCGCCTACTACGGCAAGCACAGCGCGAAGTTCCTTTCGCCGCGTCGCGCCGCCGGGCTGATCCCGGTGCTGACGAAGGTCGGCGAGATCCGGCACCCCAAGGGGGTCGTCGGGATCATCTCGCCGTGGAACTACCCCCTCGCGCTGACCGCGATGGACGTCCTGCCCGCGCTCGCGGCGGGGAACACCGTCGTGCAGAAGCCGGACAACCAGACCGCGCTCTCGGCGCTGTGGCTGCAGGAGGTCGCCGAGGAGGCCGGGCTGCCCGCCGGCGTCTGGCAGATCGTGCTCGGCCGCGGCTCGCGGATCGGCGACGCACTGGTCGAGGAGTCGGACTATCTCTGCTTCACCGGATCCACGCCCACGGGCAAGGGCCTCGCCGCGAAGGTGGCGGAGCGGCTGACGAGCTACTCACTAGAACTCGGCGGCAAGAACCCGATGATCGTGCTGCCCGACGCGGATATCGCCAAGACCGCGACCGGCGCGGTGACCGCGTGCTTCTCCTCCGCGGGGCAGCTGTGCGTCTCGGTCGAGCGCATCTACGTCCACGAGTCGATCCGCGAGGAGTTCACTCGCGCTTTCGTCGCCAAGACGGCCGCTTTGCGGCTCGGCGGCGCCCTGAACTACCAGGCGCAGATGGGCTCCCTGACCTCCGAAGCCCAGCTGGAGACGGTGTCGGCGCACGTCGAGGACGCCCGGTCCAAGGGCGCGAAGGTGCTCACCGGCGGCAAGGCCCGGCCCGATCTCGGCCCGCTGTTCTACGAGCCGACCGTGCTCACCGACGTCACCGAAGACGTGAAGCTGTTCGCCGAGGAGACCTTCGGGCCGGTCGTGTCGATCTACGGCTACACCGACGTCACCGACGCGATCGAGCGGGCCAACGACACGAAGTTCGGGCTGAACGCGAGCGTGTGGTCGCGTAACGGCCGGGCGGGCTGGGAGGTCGCGGCGCGGCTGAAGGCCGGGACCGTCAACGTCAACGAAGGCTTCGCGGCGACCTTCGGGACCGTGGGACTGCCGATGGGCGGGATGAAGGAATCCGGTGTCGGGCGGCGTAACGGTGCCGAAGGCCTGCTCAAGTACACCGAGGCCCAGGCGATCGCTTTGCAGCGCGGGATGCCGCTGCGCCCCGGCCGCGGGATCCCGCCGAAGCTCTGGGTGCGGACGCTGAGCGCGAGCCTGAAAGCCCTCCGCCGCCTCCCGCGCCGCTGACCCACGCGTTTAGTCCTCTGAATGCGGTAGTTGCGTGTGCAAGGACCGCATTCAGAGGACTAAACGCGGCTAGGGAGAGGACGGAGCGGCCAGCAGGCCCCGGTCGTAGGCGATCGCGACCGCCTCGGCCCGGCGGCTCGCGCCGAGTTTCGCCATCACGCGCGAAAGGTGGACGCTCACCGTCTTCTCGCTGATGTACAGCTCTTCGCCGACCTGCCGGTTGGTCCGGCCGAGCGCGACGCGCTCCAGCACGTCGCGTTCCCGGTCGGTGAGCGGATCGACGACGTCACGACGCGGCGCCGCGGCCTCCCCGGGAAGCTCGACACGCGCCCGGTGACTGAGCTCCCGGACGGCTTCGCGCAGCGGGCAGGCGCCCAGCCGATCGGCCACCGCGTGCGCGGCCAGCAGCTCCGACGCAGCGAGCGCGGTGTCGCCGTCCGAAGCCAGCAGGGATTTCGCGTGCTGCAGACGGCACATGGCCTGCTCGTACACCGCGCCGTACCCGAAGGCCTCGACCGCCTTCGCCCACAACTCCGGGTCTCCCGCGCCGCGCAGGCTGCCGCCGAGCGCCTCCAGCCGGGCGAGCCACGCCAGCGCCTCCGGACCCAGCGACACGGAACGCGGGATGCCGTGTTCGGCGCAGTGGCGACCGTGGGCGAGGAACTTCTCGCCCGAGGCCACCGCGGCCTCGACCGTCGCCAGATCACCGCGTACCCGCGCTTCGGCGGCCTGGGCGACGGCCGCGGTGAGGCCGTGCACGCTGATCCGGATCCCGCCGAGCACGGCGGGTTCGACCTCTTCGAGCCAATCGATCAGCTCATGGGCCTGGCGTACCGCGCCCGCGTGGTCTCCTCGCCACGACGCGAGCTGGATCGCGGCGTCGCCCGACGCGAGCGCGATCGAGTAGTCCGCGCTCCAGTGCTGACGGAGGCTGGGCAGGATCTTGTCCGCGTCCGCGAACCGGCCCCTGCCGACGACGAACTGTGCCCAGATCCCCAGGAACCGCCCGGCGACGACACTCGAAACACCGCGGCCCGCGCGGCCGGCGTCGTCGTCTTCCGGCCAGTCCCCGCTGACGTACCGCAGCGTGAGGTGCTTGGTCCGCAGCTCGATGCCGAACGAGCTCCAGGTCAGGCCGGTCTCCTTGGCCCGCTTGATGCCCTTGGCGTAGTACTTCAAGGCGGAATGGATCTCGGCCCTGTCGTCGTAGCTCAGCCCGAGGAAGTGCAGAGCCCGTAGCTCGCCGTTGAGCGCGCCGGATTCCCTGGCCTTCCGCTCGGCCTCGCGCAGCCGCTCCCGCGCCTCCTCGACGTCGCCCGCCGAATCGGCCAGCGTCCCGAGCGAGACCAGCGCCGCCGCCTCCGCCCCGCCCGCGCCGACGGCCCTGGCGTCGGCGACCGCGGCCAGCGCGCACTGCAGCGCCTCGTCGTGCCGGTCGATCAGCCGCAGGATCCCGGCGCGGGTGGCGAGCACCCAGGCCCGCGCGGCACTCGCCTCGGTGTGCTCGACCAGCTCCCAGGCCTTGTCGATCGCCTCGACGACCTCGTCCAGCGTGCCGTCGACCGAAAGCAGCGCCTCGGCGTGCCGTCGCCAGACCTTGGCCGCCCGCTCGTTGCCGGTGTCCGGGCCCAGCGCCTCGGTCGCGGACCGTGAATACGCGACCGCGCGCTCCGGCTCCCCCGACGTGCTCGCGAAATACGACGCCTCGTGCAGGAGGCGGAGCTCGTCGACGTCGGACGGCCGGTCCGCCGCGGGTACGGCGTCCCAAATGGACAGTGCCTGCTCGACGTGCCGCAGCGCGGAACCGGGCGCGCCCAGCTTCTCCGCCTCGTCCATCGCGCGCAGCAACGCGGCCAGCGCGGTGACGAAGTCCTTGCTCTCCATGCTGTGGTGCGCGAGCCGCGCGTCCTGGCCGCGACCCTGTGCCCGGTCGCGGATTCGGGCCGCGTACGCCGCGTGCATGCGCACCCGCTCCCCCGGCAGCAGGTCGCCGTAGACCGCTTCCTGCAGCAGCGCGTGGCGGAAGGTGTAGAAACCGTTCTCGATCACCAGGACGTGATGCTGCACGGCCTCGCGCAGCGCCTCGTCGAGTTCGAGTTCGTCCAGTCCGGAGATCTCGGCGAGCGCGGCGTGCGCCACCGCGTCCTTCGCGACCGAGACCACGCGTAGCACCCGGCGGGTGATCTGGGAAAGCTGCTCCACCCTGGCGAGGAGCACTTCGGCCAGCCCGGCGGGGAGGTCTCGGCAGTCCTTCGCGGAAGCGAGCAGCTCCTCGACGAAGAACGGATTGCCCTCGGACCTGGCGACGATGTCGGCGATCAGGTCCTGGCCGATCGGCTCGTCGGCCAGCGCCTCGACGAACGCGCGCGCGTCCTCGGCGCCGAACGGCTTGACCTCGACGCGTTCGACCGCGCCCAGCCGCACCACCTCGGACAGCACCGCCCGGAGCGGATGCCGCCGGTGGACGTCCTCCTCGCGATAGCTCGCCACCACCAGCAGCCGCTGGGTGCGCAGCCTCGTCAGCAGGAAGGACAGCAGGTTCCGGGTGGAGCCGTCGGCCCAGTGCAGATCCTCCAGCAGGATCACCACGGGCCGGCGCTGCGCGATGACGGTCAGCACCCCCAGTACCGCGTCGAACAGCTGGAGCTGGCCGAGGTCCTGTTCGGGACCGAGCCGTTGCGTCGACATCCGTTCGCTCGCGGTGAGCTGACCGTCTTCGATGGCGGGGTAATCCTCCGCCTGCTGCATCTGCGGGAGCAGCCTGCCCAGCGCCGGCCGGGCCCGGACCGCCGCGGTGACCGCGGGATCGGACGTCGTCGCCAGCGGCGCCAGCGCCTCGGCGAACGGAAGATAGGGAAGACCGCCCTCATGGACGTCGATACAGCGCCCGGTGAGCACCAGGGCGCCCGCGCCCGCGACGTACTCGCCGAGCGCGGTCAGGAGGCGGGTCTTGCCGACGCCGGCGTCACCGGAGAGCAGCACCGCGCCGGCCTCGCCCCGTTCTGCACGGGCGAAGGCGGCGCGGAGCTGCCGCATCTCCTGAGTGCGGGCGACGATCGGGATTCCGGAGCCAAGACGGGGCACGAGGTGCATTCTTGCCTACCGGGCCGACAACTTCGCCTGTGTTTTCGCCGAGAGCTTCATCGCACTCGACCTCTACCGGGTGACGTCGCCGCTGCGGGCGGGCGCCTGCCGGACCTCGCGGCGCTCCTGGGCGGGCACCCGGACTTCGGCGCGCTGCGCGCGGATCCGCTTGCCAGCCCGGCGGGCCCGGTCGACCCATACGCTGCGGCCCGCTCGCTGAAGCTCTTCGCGGCGGTACTCGACCTCGGCCAGTACCCCGGTGAGCAGAGCGTCGTTCGTGTTCATCTTTTCCCCTTAGGAACTCACTACCTGGTTTGGTAGTGATGAGATTCGTCCTGAGGGGTGCCTCGCGGCATCGGGTGATCACCTACACCCGGACGTGATTCGACCCCTTACGCCGGCCCATCCCCTGCTCGGGGGGCGTAAGGGGTCGAGTTCGGGGATCTTCAGTCGTGAGCGGGGCCACTCGAGCGCACGGCGCCGAGCAGCCCACGCCAAGCCTGCGGCGAGAGACGGAAGGCGCCACCCTCAGGGTCCTTGGAGTCCCTCAGCGCGGCACCGGAACCGGTGAAGGCGACCTCGACGCAGTCGTTGCCGCCACCGCTGTGGCTGCTCTTGAACCACCGGGCCTGGGAAAGATCATCGTTGGGCGTCATGCTCCCCACTCCTTACTTCGTTTCCAGGGACTTCTCCGGAAGGGCCGCCCGTTCGGCGAACCTTCCGGCGGCCTCGGCGATCACCTCGACCGAGTCGTCCGGCTTCAACGCGGCGGCACGAAGATGGTCGAACATCAACGCGTATCGCCGGACGTCCGGGGGTTCCTCCAGGTAGAGCCCGCTGGAGGTGCTGTCGACGTAGACCACGTCGGTGTCGGCCAGTTCGGGGAAGCCCATGATGAGGAACGGACCCTCCATCCCGGGATGGGCACCCGCGCCGAACGGCACGATCTGGACGGTCACGTTCGGCTGCGCCGCCATGGTGACCATCCGGTACAGCTGTTCCGCCATGACCTCGGGGCCGTCGACCACGCGGTGCAGGACCGCTTCGTCGATGACGGCCCAGTACTCCGGGGGCGAGGGGTCGGTCAGCAGCTCCTGCCGCGCCATCCTCGCCGCCACCCTGCGCCTGATCTCGGCGTCCTCGGCGTCGGGCCGCATCGCCCTGATCACGGCCTTGGCGTACCGCTCCGTCTGCAACAGACCCGGCACCAGCAGCGCCTGGAACGCGCGCAGCGAACTCGCGTCCGCCTCCAGCCCGACGAAGGTGCCGGTGAACACCTCGTTATACGCGTGCCACCAGCCGCGTTTACGGGCCTCCCTGGCCAGCTGGACGAGCGCTTCCTGCTCGTCGCCCGCGATGCCGTACAGCTCGAGCATGTCGCGCGCGTCGCGCGGGGTGACGCCGACGTGTCCCGTCTCGATGCGGCTGACCTTCGACGCCGAGCATTCGAGCTTCTCGCTCACCTCGTCGATGGTGAGGTCGGCCGCCTCGCGCAACCGCCTCAGCTCGCTCGCCAGCCGCCGGCGGCGCACGGTGGGTCCCTGACCCCTCGTCATCACGGCACCTCCACAAGCTGTCCGAGCACCAACGATCGCGACACGGCGGAGAACAGTGTTCAGGAACCCCGCACGAAGCACATCTAACCAGCCCGAGACACATTCGGTGAGATGGTCACACGACCATTTTCACCCACGCGTCGATTTTCATCCTGCAATTTGCAGATTGCCGTTGTAGGTTGAGCATTGTGCAACGCGGTACGCCCGCCCTCACCGGCGGCAGCGGATCCGCTCGCGGCACGGGCGCGGGGCCGCAAGCTGCACCGATGGGCTTTCGGAAGGATACCCGTCGAAGCCGGATTCACCCCCGGTGCAGGGCCGGAGCCGTCCCCCGATCGGTTCCGGCCCTCCCTTTATGCCCGCATTCCGTAATGCTCTGGCTCCAGATGTTAATGCGTTTCGCCATTCCCTCTAAAGGGTGGACTAGACGACATCCCGACTGCGGAACGTCACACGACTCGGAGCAGACCTTCCTGCACCACGGTGGCGATATGCGTTCCGTCCGCGGCGAAGAACCGTCCGGTCGCCAGCCCGCGGGCACCCGACGCGGTGGGTGACGCGCTGTCGTAGAGGAACCACTCGTCGGCCCGGAACGGGCGGTGGAACCAGAGCGCGTGGTCGAGGCTCGCGCCGAGCACCTTGTCGAGATCCCAGTAGACGCCGTGGCGCGCGAGGACCGAGTCCAGAAGCGTCATGTCGGAGGCGTAGGTCAGCACGCAGACGTGCAGCAGCTGCTGGTCCGGGAGCTTGCCGTCGGCCCGCATCCAGACCTGGTTCCTGGCCGGCCGGTCGCCCGACTTCCTGGTCACCCACGGCGGGTCGTTGACGTAGCGCAGGTCGATCGGGCGCGGCCGGTCGAGATGGCCCATGAAGTACCCCTCGGCCCGCTCCTGCAGCGTCGGGAGCGACTCGGGATCGGGGACGTCCGGAATGGTCTCGGAGTGTTCGATGCCGCCCTCGTCCTTCTGGAACGAGGCGGACAGGGAGAAGATCGCCTTGCCGTGCTGGATGCCCACGACGCGGCGGGTGGTGAACGAGCGGCCGTCGCGGATGCGGTCGACCTCGTAGACGATCGGGACACTCGGGTCGCCGCCGCGGATGAAGTAAGCGTGCAGCGAGTGGACCTTCCGCTCCTCGGGGACCGTGCGGCCGGCGGCGACCAGCGCCTGCCCGGCGACCTGTCCGCCGAACACCCGCACCGGCGAATGGGCCGGCGAGACGCCGCGGAAGATGTTCTCCTCGATCTTCTCCAAGTCCAGCAGCGCGACCAGCCGGTCGAGCACGGGCTGTCCGCCCATCCCGCCGGCGTTGTCGAAACCGGCCGCGGCTTCCCTGGCCATCTCAGTCATGTCATGGACTTTAGGCCGTGCGGGTGTCCTGGGCCCGGGTGAGGCGGGACGTTTGTCGCGAAGGCCACCTTCGGGACACCTGGGACGCCATGAAAGGTCCTTTCCTGGCAAATTTTGCGAGGAAAGGACCTTTCATGGCGTCGACGGAGGGGTGAAGGGGCCTTTCACCGCATGGCATGTGGCGAAAGGGGCCTTCACCGCACGGACGCGGCAGGAGCGCGCCTCGCACCGGGGGTCGCGCCACCTTCGTGACCTCCCGACGCTAGGAAAGGTCCTTTCCTAGCAAATTTTGCCAGGAAAGGACCTTTCCTAGCGGTCGGCAGGGTCGGAGCCCGTGACAGGCCCGAAGTCCGTGAAGGCCTCCTTGAGAGACCCAGGGTCCCTCAAGGAGGCCTTCACCGACTCGCGTCAAAAGCCAAACCTCAGGCGTGGTCGTCAACGCCGA
>NZ_JBHVKW010000022.1:0-88449 GCF_042797905.1 Amycolatopsis sp. NPDC057786 | reverse complement strand
TGCGAAAGTGGCTTTCGCAACGTGCGTGAAGGTGGGCCCGACACAAAAGCGCCCGTCAAGCCCTCAGCGACCCGAAGAACGCCGTCAGCTCGTCGTGCGCGGTCCCGAAGTCCTCGGTGTTGCCGGTGAAGGCCAGCTCCAGCGTCTCGCCGTCGGACAGCTCCAGTGCCAGGTACGCGGTGAGTTTCCGGCGGGGGAAACCGCCCGCGACGATGTCCTGGAACGGGATCCGCCGCGCGCCCGGTTCGGCGCGCAGATCGTCGAGGCCGCGCTCGCGCAGCTTCCGGATCCGCTTGCGGTCCGACACGCCGCGCGCCCCGAGCAGACCGGCGAGGCCGCGTCGGATCAGCACCGAACGCGCCATCGGCAGCAACACCACTTCGGTGTCGCAGACGATCAGGTCGTAGAGCTTCCGCTTGGCCTTGAGCGCGGTGAACATCCCGAGCATCCTGGCTTCGGCGGGATCCGGCTCCGGCTGGGGTTCCTGCTTGCAGAAGTACCCGGCGGGCACGCTCAGCAGTTGCAGGTTGTGGACCAGTTCGTCGACCGCGCGCGGGCTTCGCACCGCCGGGCCGACCAGTTCGGCGACGTCGAAGGGCTCGCCGTCGCCGAGGCACAGTTCCCAACCGCCGCCCCAGTTCAGGCGGTGCGCGGCGACGCCGTTGTCGATCATCGCGGCGGTGACGGTGTCGGCGAACAACTCGGTGAGCAGGTCGAGGCCCTCCTCGCGGGACGGTGCACGCAGGGGTTTGGCGAGCGCGTCGGCGTCTCCGTCGCGCAGCACCCGCACGACCTCGCCGATCGTGCCGCGCGGCGCCAGCCTGCTCTCGATCCCGGCGGCGGTCAGCATTCGCGCGCCCTCGGCCACCGACGCGCGGCCCGCGCGTTTGACGACCTCGTCCCAGTCCGCGCGCGGTCCGACGTCGCGGACCAGCACCTCCAGCTCCGCCTCGGGCACGTCGACCTTCGGCGCGCCCAGGAGCGACCAGCCCGGCCGCGCGTCGGGCTTCACCGGGTTGTCCGGCACGCCCGCCAGCGCGGCGATCCGCCGCTTCGTGGGCGGATGGCTGTCGTACTTCGACAGCTCTTCGCCGTCGATGATGTCGTCGGCGTACTCGGTCACCCAGTCCCGCTGGACGGGGTGGTTGAGGTACGACCGGAACCCCAGCAACACGGCGGGAGTGCGCCGCGCCGCCGTGCCGAGCGAGAGATAGCGCTCGGAGTAGTCCTTCCACAGCGGGCTCAGCGTCGCGACCTTCCGCAGCGCCGCGGCCGCCGTCCGGCTGCCCGCCGCGAGCACGGACGCCTCGTCGGCCTGCAGTTCCTGCCGCCGGTTCGCCGACCGTGCGACCAGGAGGTACAGCTTCGAGTAGGCGGAGAGCAGCGCCCTGGCCGGGCCACCGTCCAGCCTGTCGACCGTGAAGGCGAGCGTCTGGGTGCCGCGGTAGGTGAGCGCGAGCAGGCGGGTGTGGCCGCCGCTGTAGTGGCCGAGTTCGTGCGCGAGCACCGCGCGCAGTTCGCTCACGCTCAGCGCGGCCAGCAGCGGCAGCCCGATCAGCATCGTGCGGCGGCCCGGCCGCAGTCCGAGGAACCGGGCGTCCTCGCTGACCGCGGCGTTGATCTCGCCGATCAGCACGATCTCGTCCGGCGGCCGCGTCTTCACCTGGGCGGCGAGGTCGTCGATCATCTCCCACAGCGCCGGATGCGCTTCGCGATGCAGCCGCGGCCCCTCGATCGGGGGACGCCGCGCCCGCAGCGCGCTCACCAGCCCGAAGCCGAGCGCGATCATGATCGCGAGCCCGCCGAGCATGACGTAAGTGCCGATCCTGCCCTGGATCCGCAGGCCCGCCAGCACGCTGGCGACACCCACCGCGACGACCACCACTGGGAACGCCACGAGCAGAAGTGTCGCGAGGACGGCGCGTCCTCGGGCCTGCATCGTCCGGTTACCTCTTTTCGCACAAGTGCCGTCTGTGCGGCCGAATAGTAACCGGCTACACAGCGGGCTCGTGCCGGAACAACGAGCTACGCCCGCGACCTGCGCCTTCCGTGAAGGCCTCCTTGAGGGACCCAGAGTCCCTCAAGGAGGCCTTCACGGACAGCGGATCGGTGCTCAGGCGACGTTGAAGGTGTCGGGATCCGGTCCGGTCCGCTCACCGCGGTCCAGCACGGACAGCGAAGCGATGTCCTCCTCCGACAGCGTGAACCCGAAGACGTCGAGGTTCTCCTTGATCCGCGACGGGGTCACGGACTTCGGGATGACGACGTTGCCGAGCTGCAGGTGCCACCGCAGGACGATCTGCGCCGGCGTGCGGCCGTGTTTCGAAGCCAGCGCGGTGATCGCGCCCTCGCTGAGCAGGTCGCCGCCCTTGGCCAGCGGGCTCCACGCCTCGGTCGCGATGCCGTGCTTCGCGTCGAATTCGCGCACCGTGGCCTGCTGCAGGTACGGGTGCACCTCGACCTGGTTGACCGCCGGGGTCACCGAGCCCGCGTCGAGTAGCCGTTCGAGGTGCGCGGGCTGGAAGTTCGACACGCCGATCGCGCGCACCCGGCCGTCGGCGTAGAGCTTTTCGAAGGCCTTCCACGTGTCGCGGTAGAGATCGCGCTCCGGAGTCGGCCAATGGATGAGGTAGAGGTCCAGCTGCTCGAGGCCCAGCTTGGCCATGCTGGCGTCGAACGCCTTCAGCGTGGCGTCGTAGCCCTGTTCGCTGTTCCACAGTTTGGTGGTGATGAACAGCTCGTCGCGGGCGATCCCGGACTCGGCGAGCGCCTTGCCGACGCCCGCTTCGTTGCCGTAGATGGCGGCGGTGTCGATGCTGCGGTAGCCCGCGTCCAGCGCGGCCTTGACCGCGGCGGTGGTCTCCTCGTCCGGCACCTGGAAGACGCCGAACCCGAGCTGCGGCATCTCCACCCCGTTGGTGAGCTCGACGGTGGGAATGTCGGTCACTTGCGTTCCTTTCGTGGGTACTTGCGGATCAGGCGGCGGGGGCCAGTTCGGCGCGACGAGCCTTTCGCCGCCCGTGGTCGAGCATGCCCGAGATGACCGCGACCAGCAGTCCGGCGAGCGCGAGCGCGGCGCCGATCCAGTTGGGGGCGGTGTAGCCGAGGCCGGCGTCGATGGCCTTGCCGCCGAGCCACGCGCCCCCGGCGTTGCCGAGGTTGAACGCGGCGATGTTGGCCGCCGAAGCCAGCGCGGGCGCGCCTTCGGCCTTGTTCATGACGCGGGCCTGCAGCGGCGCGACGGTCGCGAAACCGGCGGCGCCGAAGACCGCGATGGTGATCGCGGCGGGGAGCTGGGAATGCGCGGTGAAGACGAACACGACCAGCACGGCCGCGAGCACGGCGAGGATGACGTACAGACTGGGCATCAGCGACCGGTCGGCCGCCCTGCCGCCGAGCAGGTTGCCGACGAACAGGCCGCCGCCGAACAGCACCAGCAGCCAGGTCACCGCGCCGGGGGAGAAGCCGGCGACCTCGGTCATCATCGGGGCGATGTAGGTGAAGGAGGCGAACACCCCGGCGAAGCCGAGCGCGGTCATCGCCAGCGCGAGCCACACCTGGGGACGCCGGAACACGGCCAGTTCGCTGCGCAGCCCGGCGCTCTTCGTCGTCGCCTGCACGGGAACCAGCGCGAGGATCCCGATCAGGCCGATCACGCCGAGCGCGCTGACCGCCCAGAACGTCGAACGCCAGCCCAGTGCCTGGCCGAGCGCGGTCCCGGCGGGGACACCGAGGACGTTGGCGACGGTCAGCCCGGTGAACATCATCGCGATGGCGCCCGCCTGCTTGGTCGGCGCGACCAGTGAGGCGGCGACGACGGCGCCGACACCGAAGAACGCGCCGTGCGAGAGCGCGGCGACCACGCGGCCGGTCATCAGGAGGCCGTAGGTGGGGGCCAGCGCGGAAACGACGTTACCGGCGATGAACAGGACCATCAGGCCGACCAGCACCGTCTTGCGCGGCACCCGCGACGCGAGCGCGGTCAGCAGCGGGGCGCCGACCACGACACCCAGCGCGTATCCGGAGATCAGCAGCCCGGCGGAGGGGATCGAGACGCCGAAGTCGCCCGCGACCTCGGGCAGCAGGCCCATGATCACGAACTCGGTGGTGCCGATACCGAAGGCACTGATCGCCAGTGCGAGCAGAGCGGCAGGCATGGAGGCTCACTTCTTCCCGTAGAGTGGTGTTGTCTGGCGTTGGCAACTACGGGCGTCCGAAATAGTTGCACGCGCCGTATATTGCACACGCTTGATGATGCAGTACGCAACGAAGCTCGGGCAACCGGGGAAGAGGTGAACCGTGTCACTGGCCGACGACGCCGTGGAGGCACGCGCGCAGGGCTGGCGGACCCTGGCCGCATTGCACGCGCGGATCGAGGACGCGCTGGAGCGCGCGCTGGCGCAGGAGCACTCACTGTCCGTCAGCGAGTACACCGTGCTGGACGTGCTCGCCCGTCAGGACGGTTTCCACCTGCGGATGAACCAGCTGTCGAACGCCGTCGTGCTCAGCCAGTCGGCGACGACCCGGCTGGTGTCGCGGCTGGAGGACCGGGGACTGCTGCAGCGGTACCTGTGCCCGGACGACCGGCGGGGGATCTACACGGAGGTCACGCCTGCGGGGCAGGAGCTGCTCGCGGCCGCACGGCCGACGCACGACACCGTCCTGACCGAGGCTTTGGCCGCCGCCGAAGAACTCCCCGAACTCGCGCCTTTGGTCGCCGCGCTCGGAAAGCTCACCTTCGCCCGCTCCTGACCCACCGCGTTTAGTCCTCTGGATGCGGTAGTCGGCATCGCGAACCACCGCATTTAGAGGACTAAACGCGGTCGGGGGCGTGTGCAAGGAGCGCACTTAGAGGACTAAACGCGGCCGGGCTGGCAAGGTGAGGGCGTGGACGATCTTCTGTTGCGCCGGGTCCGGGTCGGCTTGGCGGGTTCCCTGTCGGACGTGCGGATCGAGGGCGGCCGGATCGCGGCCATCGCGGGCCCGGGGCAGGCGGGTGAGGCGTCGGAGATCCTGGACGGGCACGGCGGCACGCTGCTGCCCGGCCTGGTCGACGCGCACGTGCACACCGCCCAGTGGTCGGCCGCGCGCCGCCGGATCCCGCTGGGCGAGGCGACGTCCGCCGCGCACACGGTCGAGCTCGTGCTGGCACACCTGCTGGCGAATCCCGCGCCGCCCGGCGAACTCGTGCTCGGCGCCGGGTTCCGCGACGGACTCTGGCCCGACGCCCCGCACAAGGATCTGTTGCAGAAGGCCTTGCCTGGGCATCCGGTCGCGCTGTTCAGCGCCGACCTCCACACGTTGTGGCTCAGCCCGGCCGCGCTGAAACTCATCGGCCGCGAGCATCCGACCGGGGTGCTGCTGGAGAACGACTGCATGAGCGCGACGGCCGAACTCCCGATCGCTCCCGAGAACGTCATCGACGGCTGGGTGGCCGACGCCCTCGACGCGGCGGCCGCCCGCGGCGTCACCAGGATCGTCGACTACGAATACGCCGACACGGTCACCGACTGGCGGCGACGGCAGGCGCGGAAACCCCTGCCGGTCCGGGTTTCCTGCGTGATCGCGAAGTACCTGCTCGACACCGCCATCGAACGCGGCCACCGCTCCGGGGACGTCCTGGAGGGCAGTGGCGGACTGCTCACGGTCGGCCCGTTCAAGCTGTTCGTCGACGGTTCGCTGAACACCCGCACCGCCTACTGCGTGGGTCACTACGCCGGAACCGACTCCCACGGGCTGCTCGAACTGCCGCCCGAGGAGCTCGAACCGTTGATGCGCAAGGCATCCGAGCACGGCCTTTCGCCCGCGGTGCACGCGATCGGCGACCACGCCAACAAGATCGCGCTCGACGCCTTCGCGAAGGTCGCCTGCGCGGGCCGCATCGAGCACGCGCAACTGCTGCGCGCCGAGGACGTCGCGCGGTTCGCCGAGCTGGGTGTCGTGGCGAGTGTGCAGCCCGCCCATCAGCCGGACGACCGTGACGTCGCCGACCGGCACTGGCACGGCTGGACCGATCGGGCCTTCCCGTACGGCGCTTTGCGCCGCTCCGGGGTGACGCTGGAGTTCGGTTCGGACGCGCCGGTCGCGCCGCTGGACCCGTGGGACGCGATCGCGTCGGCGGTCAGCCGCACCGACGACGAGCGTCCGCCGTGGCATCCCGAGCAGGCCATGCCGCTGGAGGCCGCGCTCGCCGCGTCGTCCGGTGGCCGGACGTCGGTGGCCGTCGGGGACGTCGCGGATCTGGTCGTCACCGCGGTGGATCCGGCGCGGCTGTCCCCGGCCGGGCTGCGCGACATCCCCGTCACCGCCACGATCATGGACGGCCGCGTCACCTACGCGTCCTGAGTCTTTCCTTGCGGCGACGCAACGCCTCAATGGAAGGGCATGGATCACCGTCTGCTCGACCGGCTCCGGGACCTCCACTGCTCCTTGAGCACCGACATCGGCTTCGTCACCCGGATGGTCGAGGAGGACGCGCCGCGGGCCGACGTCCTCCGTGATCTCGGGGAACGGCTCACCGACCTCGGCGCCGCACTGCTCGCCCGTTCGGACCACGTCGACGCCGACGTGCTCGCGAAGCTGCCCGACGACGGCTGGCTGCCCGAAGCGGGCGAGCATCACCGGGCGCTGCTCGTGGCCCACCACGTCGGCGAGCGGCCGCTGCGCTGCGGACGGATCTACCTCGCCGTCTGCGGAGCGCCGTGCTTTCCCTTCTACGGGAGGGACCTCTCCGGGCGGACAGCCCGGCACGAGCGGTGCCCGACCTGCCGGGACCGCCTGTTCCGGTGACGGCGGCTGCGCGCGGCGGCGGGGTGCGGCAGGGTGACGTGACATGAGCACCGAGAAGCTGTTCCGGATCGCCATCACCCTGAAGGGGCTCGACGGCGCAGCACAGCTGCTGGGCGGGCTCGTCCTGATGATCGTGCCGGCGTCGGTCATCTCCGGTTTCGCGCACGCCGTCGTCACCCGCGACCTGCTCGGCGACCCCGAAGGGACACTGGCCCGGCACCTCGAACTCGCCGCCGGCCATTTCGCCGACGGCCGGACGTTCGCCGTCGTGTACCTCGTCGCGCACGGGATCGTCAAACTCGGCCTGGTCTGGGCGCTGGCGAAGAAGGTGATGCGGGCGTACCCCGTCGCCGCCGTGGTGCTTTCGGCGTTCGTGGTCTACGAGATCTTCCGCGCGATCCACACGCACTCGCTCGCGCTTCCGTTCTTCGCCGCCCTCGACGTGGTGATCGTCGTGCTGGTCCTGCGCGAGTACCGGCAGCTCAAACGGGATCGCGTCGCGGCCTGACCGCCCGGTTCAGGCCGCGACGCGAAACTTTTCCGTGGTGACCTCCGCGCCGGGCGGATCCACCACGAGCGCGGTGGCGTTGTCGGAGCCACCGAGCGAGATCGCCGTCCGCACCAGCTCGGTGGCCGCCCTGTCCGGCATCCCGAGGATGTCGAGCATGGTCGGCCCGCTGAGCGTCTTGTGCACACCGTCGCTGGTGAGCAGAAGCCCGCCGGTCGTGACGGTGGCCGTGCCGATCTCGTGCGCACCGGCCGTGCGGACGCTGGTGGTGACGACGTGTTCCATCCGCGGTGTCACGGGTTGTCCGTGGTCGCGGAAGTACTGCGCGAGCGTATGGTCCTTCGTCACCTGCCGCACGGTGTAACCGTCCCAAGCGTACGCCCGTGCGTCCCCGACCCACGCGATGCCATACCCCTCGTCGGTCCGGACGGCCACGACGAGGACGCAGTCACCGGCCTCGCCGAGGGCGAGCACGGCCCGCTGAGCAGCGAGAACGGCCCCGTTCGCGCCCTGCTCGACCGGTGTCCTTGCCGCCGCCGAAGCCGCCGTCCGCGCCGCGCGTGCCGCGTTCGGGTGATCTCCGACTCCATCGGCCAGCGCGAACACGATTCCCCGTCCGCCCGGTGCCGCGTACGCCGCGACGGCGTCCGCGTTGTGGTCGCGCGGCCCCTGCGCGCTCGCCGTGTGCCAGTGTGGAAGCTCCCTCATGGTCTTCTCCTCACCCCTGGGTGATTCCCTGCCCACTTCCAGGATCCGCCTGTTTCCTGTGGACGACCTGAGGGTTCGGTGTCGGGCGGCTGTCGGTCCGGCCTCGTGATCGGAGACGTAACTCGCGTGATCAGAGGCGCCACACCTGAGTTACGCCTCCAAGCACGCGAGTCACGTGTCCGATCACGAGAGTCACGCCCCTGATCACGTGAGTCACGAGGTCGGTCAGCGCAGGCGCGTGATCAGTGTCCGCAACCAGCTCTCCGCCATCGCCGGTTCCTTCCGCAGATGCCGCACCAGCAGGTCCCGTCCCGCCTTCGAGCGCCCCGCCTCGACGATCGCGACCGCCTCGGCCAGCCCCCGCAGCCGCTTCTCCGAATGCTCCGGCGCGCGGCCGTTCTCGTCCGACCAGCGCGGCCGCGGGAACGACGCCGTCAGCTTGGGCTGTGTGTTCCCGAAGTAGAGCCAGACCGGCTCGTCGAGCGAGATGTTCCGCACGGCGTGCGCGGGCAGGTCGGCAGGCCAGGTGAACTGCCGCCGCCAGCGAAAGGCCGACGGGCTCGTGTCCTCGCGGATGGTGATCCCGAGGAACCGGAGCCGCCCGCGGATGATGCTCCAGGCTTCGCGTTCGTCGTCGATCCACTTCCGCAGCAGTCCGTAGAGTCCGGTGAACGTCTGTCCTGTGTAGACGAGATCGACGAACACCTTCGGCCGTCCGCGCGCCAGGTCGTGCGGGCTCAGTCCCGCCGAGGCGAGATACCCGCGAAGAGTGTCCACATCGGACTCCGATAGGCCGTCCCAGGTGCCCGCGAACGACAGCGGCAGCTGATGGATCCGTTCCCGCCAAGGGGTTCCGCTCAGCAGGTCGTGCACGCTGTCCGCGGAGCGCCCGACGAAGTACAGATCCGCGTCCCCGGCGCGGGCGATCACCTTCGCGGCGCATTCGATCAGCTCGTCCAGAAACCACAGCGACGGCTTTTCGGCGCGCTCCAGTAGCGTCCCGAGCTGGTCGGGGCGCACGAGATCCCAGCGGTACGGCCGATTCACGCCGTCCAGGATTCCTGTGCGCCCCAACGTTTGTCGACGCATTTTCAGGAAAGCAGGCGGTACACCGTCTGCTCGCCGACCGTGGTGGCGGTGAAGTTCGCGGCGACCCATTCGGCGATCTCGTTCGAGCCGCCACCGGGACCACCGCCGCGGCCGCCTTCGACGTAGTAGGTGATTTCGCCGTTCGCCACGTACTGCTGGAATTCCGCCAGCGTCGGCGCCGGATCCGAACCGCTCCAGCCGCCGATGCCGATCACCGACTTCCCGCTCGCGAGTTCCAGGCTCGCCGCCGACTGCGAACTCGCCGTGGCGGCCGCCCATTTCGTCGTGGTCGCGGCGAGCAGGACCCCGATCTCCTCGGACGAACCTTCCTCCATTCCCCTGCCCATCCCAGGGGAGTCGTTCATGGCCGGGCCGGAGATCGGGATCGAGCCGGAATGCGCCTGCGAAGCGGTTTCGACACCGTACGCGGCGGTGCCGACGCCGATGGTCAGCACGGCGGCCGTCGCGACGACGGCGACGAGTTTCCGCGCGGGCGGGACACCCACCAGCACGATGGTCGCGGTCAGCAGGCCGAGCCCGGCGGTGATCCAGCGCAGCGCGGGCAGCCAGTCGGCGTTGCGGTCCAAAAGGATGAACGCCCAGACGGCGCTCGCCGCGATCATCAGCGACAGGAACACCCGCGGCGTGAGATACGCCCGGCCGCGCCACAGCGAGGTCCCGGAGATCGCCACCACGGCGGCGATCGACGGTGCCAGCGCGACGGCGTAGTACGGGTGCACGATGCCGCTCATGAAGCTGAACACCAGCGCGCTGACGAGCATCCAGCCGCCCCACAGGATCAACGCGGCCCTCGTCCGGTCGGTGACGGCGGCCCGCCTGGTGAACCACAGCCCCGCGACCAGCCCGATCAGCGCGGCGGGAAGCAGCCACGACACTTCGCCGCCGAAGCTCGCGCCGAACATCCGGGTCAGCCCGCTCTCGCCGCCGAAGCCGACGTTCCCGCCGGCCGAGCCGCTCACGACCCCGCCCGGACCGCCGACCATCACGCCGCCGCCCATGCCGAAGATCCGGCCGAGTCCGTTGTAGCCCAGGGCCAGTTCGAGCAGGCTGTCGCCGTCCGAACCCCCGATGTACGGCCGGGACTCCGTCGGCCACAGATCGACCAGCGCGATGAACCAGCCGGCGGAGACGACCACGGCGATCACCGCACCCAGCAGGTGAAGCGACCGTTTGCCCAGCGAGGTCGGCGCCGCGATCAGGTAGGCGAGGCCGAACGCGGGCAGCACCAGGAACGCCTGCATCATCTTGGTCAGGAAGCCGAACCCGACGGCGACGCCGGCGAACGCCAGCCAGCGCGGGCTCGCCGTTTCGATCGCGCGGATCGTGCAGTACCCGCCGGTGATCAGCAGCAGGGTCAGCAGCGCGTCGGGGTTGTTGAACTTGAACATGAGCGCGGCGACCGGGGTGACGGCGAACGCCGCCCCGGCGAGCAGGCCTGCGACGGGTCCGGAGGTCCGCTTCACCGTCAGGTACAGCAGGCCGACCGACGCGACCCCCATCAGCGCTTGCGGGGCCAGCACGGTGAAGCCGGAGAAACCGAAGAGCCGGGCGAACGCGGTCGTCACCCAGAGAGCGGCGGGCGGTTTGTCGACGGTGAGCACGTTCCCGGCGTCGAGTGACCCGAACAGCCACGCTTTCCAGTCCTGCGTGCCGGACTGCACGGCCGCGGCGTAGAACGAGTTGCCGTAGCCGGAGGCGGTCAGGTTCCAGAAGTACAGCACCGCGGTGGCGGCGAGCAGGCCGAAGACGGCGGGCCGGACCCATCGTTCAGACGGCTTCATGGCGTTCTCCCCGGCACGGCCGGGCTCGACCCGGGAGGCGAGTGCGGTGGTCATGGGTCAGTTCTCCATCTCGGTGGCGGGGCGGCGGCGGAACACCCAGCCGCGCAGAAGCAGGAAGCGCAGGACGGTGGCCGCGAGGTTCGCGAGCACGAGCGCGGTGATCTCGAGCGGCAGGCCGGGCGCAGTCATCGTGTGCAGCAGCGCCAGCGCGCCACTGGTGAGCGCGAGCCCGAGGCCGAACACGATGAGACCTTGGAACTGGTGCAGCCCGGCGCCTTCCCGGCCGCGGATGCCGAAGGTCAGGCGCCGGTTGAGCGCGGTGTTGCCGATCGCCGTCACCAGCAGCGCGACGAGGTTCGCCACCTGCGCGCCGGTGAACGTCCGCAGCAGCAGGAACAGTACGAGATAGGCGATGGTGCTGGCGACGCCGACGGCGGCGAATCGCACGAGTTGCCGCACCAGGCTCGGTGCCACACCCGGCGCCCGCACCTGGATCGGCGCGCGGCCCAGCTGCTCGCGCAGGCCGCTGATCGGGATCTGCCCGGTCATCGTCGCCTTGGTCAGCCGCGCGATCCCTTTGAGATCGGCGGTCGCGGTGGCGATGATGTTCACCGACGAGTCCGGGTCGTCCACCCAGTCGACCGGGACCTCGTGGATCCGCAGCCCGGCCTTCTGCGCCAGTACCAGCAGTTCGGTGTCGAAGAACCAGCCGGTGTCCTGGATGTGGGGGAGCAGCCGCTCGGCGACGTCGGCGCGGATGGCCTTGAAGCCGCATTGCGCGTCGCTGAACCTCGCCGCCAGCGTGCCGCGCAGGATCAGGTTGTAGCAGCGGGAAATGAACTCCCGCTTCGGCCCGCGCACCACTCGCGCGCCGCGGGCGAGCCTGCTGCCGATGGCGAGGTCGGAGTGGCCGGACAGCAACGGCGCGACGAGCGGTCCGAGCGCGGCCAGATCGGTCGACAGGTCGACGTCCATGTAGGCGAGCACCGGAGCGTCCGAAGTGGACCAGACCGAGCGCAGTGCGCGGCCGCGGCCTTTTTCGTCGAGGTGACGGACTTCGACGTCGTCGAACTCGCGGCTGAGCCGTTCGGCGACCCGCAGGGTGCCGTCGGTGCTGGCGTTGTCGGCGACGGTGATCCGGAACGGGTACGGGAACTGCTCCACGAGATGCGCGCGGAGCCGCCGGACGCAGGGTTCGAGGTCGGTTTCCTCGTTGTAGACGGGGATGACGACGTCGAGGACGGGGGAGCCGTCCGGGGCGATGGCGGGGCGGCGGCCGGCGCCGGAGAGGGTCGCGGTGGTCATGGTGTCAATCTCGGTCATCGCGCTGAGTTCGCCTTGTGCCCGACCTGTGCGGTCGCTGTGTCCTGTCACGGGATTCACCGGCTCAGGTCGTAGACGGTGACACCGTCCACAGTGGTCGGCCGGTAGGTGTCCGCCACCCAGTCGGCGATCCGCTCGGCGGCGTCGCTGCCGGTCTCTCCGCGCATCATCATGCCTTCGCCGAGGAAATAGTGGATCCGTCCACTTCGGACATACTCCTGGAACTGTTCCAGTGTCGGGGCCGGATCCGTGCCGTTGAACCCGCCGACGGCCATCACCGGCGCGCCGCTGCCGAGCTGATACCCCGCCGCGTTGTTGGAGCCCACGGTCGCCGCCGCCCAGGTGTACTTCGCACTGTCCTGCCGGATCAGCGCGGCGAGGTCGTCGCCGGGCAGGCTCGCCCCGAGCAGTCCGCCGCCGCCCATCCGCATACCCCGGCCCGTTTCCGGCCCGGCGGAGGGAAGGGCGCCGGAATGCGGGGTAGCGGCCGTCGCGACCGTGTACGCGCCGGTGCCCGCGAGAACGGTGACCAAAGCGCCGACGGCGACCAGTCGCCTTGCCGCATCGGGCAAGCGCGAGGCGAAGAACACCAGGAACGCGCACAGGAGACCGGCAACGAGGATCGCGATCGACAGCCCGGGAAGCCACTCGGATTGCCGTGACAGCAGGAGATACGCCGTCAGCGCGGTCAAGCCGATCCCGGCGCTCAAGGTGCCCGCGGCGGCCGGATTCCCCCGTGCGCGCCACAATTGCGTGCTCGCGATGCCGACGAGCGCGGCGACCGCCGGGGCCAGCGCGATCGTGTAATACGCGTGGATGATTCCGCCCATGTAGCTGAACACCACGGCGGTCACCAGGAACCAGCCACCCCAGACGATCAGCGCCGCCCGCTCACGATCGGTGCGCGGGGCGCGCCGGGTGAACCACAGCCCGGCGGCCAGCGCGACGACGGCGGCCGGAAGCAGCCACGCGATCCCGCCCGCCATCTCGGTGCCGAACAACCGGTCCCAGCCCGTGCCGCCCCAGCCGCCGTTGGGGCTCCCGCCGACACTTCCGACCTCGTCGCCGGTGATGCGACCGAACCCGTTGTAGCCGAAAGCCAGTTCCCACAGGCTGTTCTCCTGCGAGCCGCCGATGTACGGCCGGTCGGCGGCGGGCCACAACGCGACGACGGCGAGATACCAGCCGGCTGAGACGAGGGTCGCGCTCAAAGCCGCGAGCAGGTGCAGCAGGCGGCGGCCCACCGACGTCGGCGCGGCGATCAGGTAGGCGAGCCCGAACGCGGGCAGCACCAGGAACGCCTGCAGCATCTTGGCGAGGAAACCGAAACCGACGGCGACCCCGGCCAGCGCCAGCCAGCGCGGGCTCGCCTTCTCCAGTGCGCGGACGACGCAGTAGGCGCCCGCGGTCAAGAGCAGGACGAGCAACGCGTCGGGATTGTTGAACCGGAACATCAGCGCGGCGGCCGGGGTGAGCGCGAGGACCGCACCCGCCAGCAGACCCGCGGCCGGACCGGAAGTCCGGCGCACCGCGGCGAACAGCAACGCCACCGAACCGACGCCCATCAACGCCTGCGGCACCAGGACACTCCAGGCGTCGACGCCGAACAGTCGCGCGGACAGGCTCATCACCCACAAGGCGGCCGGTGTCTTGTCGACCGTGATCGCGTTCGCGGCGTCGCTGGAACCGAAGAACAACGCCTTCCAGCTATCCGACCCCGCCTGCGCGGCCGCGGAGTAGAAAGCGTTGGCCCAGCCGGATTCCCCGATATTCCAGAGATACAGGACGGCGGTCGCGAGCAGGAGCGCGGCCACGGACGGCCGGACCCAGCGCGGATCGGCCGGGCTGTCCCGAGCGGGGTGAGCGGTTCGATCGGCTTCGTCGCGGGAGGCGAGGAGGGTCATGGCGTCAGCGTCGGGGGCCGACCTGGGGTGTGGTTGTGCCGAAGCTGTGCACCCGCTGTGAGGAGCCGGTCACCGGCAACCGGACGGCGAACTCGGTGCGTCCCGGACGGCTGTGCACCTCGATCGTGCCGTGATGGGCCACGACGATGGCCGACGCGATCGCCATCCCGAGCCCGGTGCCGCCCGCGGTCCGGGAGCGGGAGGAGTCGCCGCGGGCGAACCGCTCGAAGACGCTCGGCAGGAGTTCGGGGGCGATACCGGGGCCGTCGTCGGTGACGGTCAGCACCGAGTCCCCGCTGGGCGAGCGGGTCAGCGCGGTGATCACCCTGGTGCCCGGCGGGGTGTGCGTGCGCGCGTTGGACAGCAGATTCGCCAGTACCTGATGCAGACGCTGGACGTCACCGCGGACGAGCACCGGGTCCGGCGGGAGCCGCAGCTCCCAGCGGTGCTCCGGGCCGGCGACATACGCGTCGCCGACCGCGTCCGCGGCCAGCCGGGTCAGGTCGACTTCGCCCGCTTCGAGCGGCCGTCCCTCGTCGAGTCTCGCCAGCAGGAGAAGGTCCTCGACCAAGGTCGTCATCCGCGCGGCCTCGGACTGGATCCGGGCCATCGAGTGGGCGACCTCCCGCGGCGCCAGCGCGCTGGCGCGACCGGCGAGTTCGGCGTACCCGCGGATCGCCGCCAGCGGGGTGCGGAGCTCGTGGCTCGCGTCGGCGACGAACCGGCGGACCCTGGTCTCGCTGGCGTGCCTTGCTTCCAGCGCCCGCGCGATATGCCCGAGCATGAGGTTCAGCGCCGCACCGACCTGGCCGACCTCTGTCCGCGGGTCGGTGTCGATTTCGGGCACCCGCACGGAAAGCGCGACCTGACCGCGGTCGAGCCGCATGGCCGACACCCGGCCCGCGGTCGCCGCGACCCGGTCGAGCGGCCGCAACGTGCGCCGGACCGCGAACGCGCCGAGGAACCCGGCGCCGGCGACCCCCGCCGCCGCGACCCCGAACAGGATCCACCGGACGGTGGTCAACGTGTCCCGCATCGGCGCGAGCGGGAGCCCGGTGACGACCACGCCACCCGGGATCGAGACGGCCTGCACGCGGTAGTCGCCCAGACCGCCGAGCGTCAGTGTCAGCGGCGGCCGGTCCGCCGGGACCATGAACAGACCGGACTCCTGCTCAGCCGAGAGGCCCTGGGGAAGTCCTTGCACGGTGAGGACTCCCGCGTACAGCACCCGGTCACCGGAGAGGCGCACGCTGAGCGTCCCGGAGGCCTGGCCCGGCGCGTTGAGCGGATCGGGACCGAGGCCGTCTTCCGGTGGACGGCTCGCGAAGTCGTGGGCGCGGGCCGACGCGGCCGAGAGCTGGTCGTCGATCTGGCGGGTGAGGAACGACCGCAAGGCGATCTCGCCGGCGACCCCGATCACCAGGCAGACGAACGTGAGCAGCAGCACCATCGAGCCGGTCAGCTTGGCGCGCAGGGAAAGCCGCCCGGGCCGGAACGACCGGCGCGGGCCGGTGGTCGGGGCCGGGCCGGGTGCCATGACCCGAGCGTGCGCCGCGGTCGTATGCGCGCGTTGTGTCCCGCCTGTGAGCCCGCTGTGTGCTGTGGTCCCGGAGAAGTGCGGCGACCTCGGGAGGTGTCGCGAAAGCCACTTTCGCAACCTTCAACGTTGCGAAAGTGGCTTTCGCAACGTGCCGCGTTTCACCCGACGGGCCACCGCGCCTCAGCGGTCGTAGTCCACGGCCAGTTCGGGAGAGGTGGCCACCGCCCGGCAGGTCAGGATCCGCCCGGCCGCGACCTCGTGGTCCCCGAGCGCGTAGTGCACGTCCATCCGCGTGTCGCCCCGCACCACCGTCGCCCGGCAGGTGCCACAGGCCCCGCCGACGCACGCGTACGGCGCGTCGACGCCGTGCCGGAGCGCGGCGCTGAGCACGGTTTCGCCCACCGTCGCGGGGATTTCGGCGGTCTTCCCGCCAGCGGTCACCGTCAGCGTCGGGCCAGGCCGCCGCGAGGGGCGGACGGGAAGCGCGCCCTGGAACAGTTCGAAGTGGACGTTCTCCTCGGGGACGTCCCGGTCCGCGAGGGTCCGGCGGGCCATGTCGACGAGGTCGCGCGGGCCGCACAGGAACCACTCGTCGACCTTCGCCGGGTGCAGCCGCGCCTGCAGCAGCGCGCGGAGACGGGTGCCGTCCAGGCGGCCGCGCTGGTAGCGCTCGTGCGAGATGGCGAGCGCCTCGCCGACGATGTCGAACGGCCGCTCGAGTCGTTGCGTGCGCAGATCCGGGTCGCGTTCGTCGGTGCGGTAGTGCACGACGTGCAGCCGTCCGCCCAGCCGCGCGGCGAGGGCGCCGAGTTCGTCGGCGAACATCGTGCTGGCGCCGGAGGTGTTGATGTAGAGCAGGGTCGCCTTGCTGTTCGGCTCGTCCTGCAAGGTCGCGGTCAGGATCGAGAGGATCGGCGTGATCCCGCTGCCCGCGGCGAGCGCGACGTACCGGCCCGCGCGGCTCCGCGCCGGGGTCAGCGTGAACTCGCCGTCCGGGGGCAGGACGTCCAGCTCGTCGCCCGCCGCGAGTTCCGTGTTGGCGAACGTCGAGAACGCGCCGCCGAGCTGATGCTTGATCGCGATCCGCAGCACGCCGGAGTCCGGTGTCGAACAGATCGAGTAGGCGCGCCGCACCTCTTCCCCGTCGACCTCCGCGCGGATGACGAGATGCTGGCCGGGGATGAATCGGAAGGTCTCCCGCAGCCGGTCCGGGACGTCGAACGTCACGGTGACGGCGCCCTCGCACAACGGCCGGACCTCGGCGACCCGCAGCGCATGGAACCGGCTCGGCTGCCGGGGCGGCGGTGCGGGCGGTTCCTCGTCGAACGAGCCGGTGAGCTGACGCCATTCGCGGTACTCCGACGACGTCAGTTCGCGGCCCCACGGGGTCGCGATCGGGACGTCCCTCGCGAGGTACGCGTCGCGGTTGTCCCGCCACGTGCGCAGATACCGGTAGAACGGGATCGCCGGGTGGAGATGGTGCACCAGGTGGTAGTTCTGGCACAGCATGATCGGCGTCATCAGCCATTCGAGCCCGACGCGGACGCGCGTGGCGCCGAACCGGTTCTGCCGCTGCGCGCCGAGGTCGTGATGCGGCAGCCAGTCGAACCACCAGGCCAGCACGGCCAGCCCGACGCGTTGCGGGATCAGGTAGATCATCAGCAGTTCCCAGCCGTGCCCGCTCACGGTCAGCCAGGCGAACGCGGCGACGCTCAGCGTGACGACGGCCGCGGTCTCGGCCCGCTCCGACGGCGGCCGCGTGCGTTGCCGTGCCACGTAGAAGCGGGCGTACCAGAAGTCGATGGTCAGCCAGCGCAGCGGCAACTGCCAGCAGGGGCCGTGCGCGGTCCAGGCGTCGGGATCGGTGTGGGCGTCCTCGTTGGTGTTGCGGTGGTGCTCCAGGTGGATGTACCGCACCAGGGGGAAGGAGCCGTAGGCCGCCACGAACGGCATCGCGAGCCTGCCGAGCAGTTCGTTGACCCAGGTGAGCTGCCCGGCCGCGTGATGCGTCGACTCGTGCAGCACGGTGAACATGGTGAAGGTGACGAGCGCGTGCAGGGGAATGGTCACCCAGAGCGGCGCGGCCTCGTTGACGACCAGCCAGGTGGCGCCCGTCCAGACCATGGCGCCGCCGACGAACAACAACACTGTCGGCACCGAGACCACCGGCAGCGGGACACGCGGGTTGGGCACGCCGCGTCTCAGTCTTCTCTCGGGTGTTTCCCCCGTGTCCTCGGACCGGGTTACGGCGACGGTCATCGATCGTTCCCCTCGGTCGATGCTACCGGGACAAGCTGTCACACCGTAGACAATTAGTATTGGTTTGTAAACTTCATCCGATCGCCGAAACGCCTCGTCATGGCGCCCGATGGTGAAGCGTGGCACGCATCCGTGTCCAGGAAAGGGCCGGTTCGTGACAGAGAAGAACCGAAAACTGGTCCGATCGGGTGGTCGGGGACCTGTTGCTCCGATGTTGTTCGAAACCCGCGACCGGCGGGCGAGGGCGGGCTGGTGGCCCCGGGCCCGCCGCTGACCACTCCCGCAAGCGCCATGAAAGGTCCTTTCCTTGCAAAATTTGCAAGGAAAGGACCTTTCATGGCACGCGCGACGGGACTGAAGCCGTGCGAAGAGCGCTCAGGCCGCCCAAGCCTCGCGTCGCGTGGGGCCCGTTCGCGTTCTTCCCGGCCACCTGGATCACGAACCCCATCGAACAGACCCACAGGACACGGCCTAGACTCGGACGGCCCGGTCTGCAAGGTGACCAGGGCACATCCGCCGTCGACGACATGCGGATGCTCAAACACATCGTTTACCGCTCGAGGAGAATACGTTGAAGAGCACCGTCGAGCAGCTCAGCCCGACGCGAGTCAAGATCAATGTCGAGGTGCCGTTCGACGAGCTCAAGCCGAACTTCGACCGCGCCTACCGCAAGATCGCCCAGCAGGTGCGCATCCCCGGCTTCCGTCCGGGCAAGGCGCCGGCTCGCGTGCTGGAAAGCCGGATCGGGCGAGCCCCGGTGCTCGACGAGGTCGTCAACGAGGTCATTCCGGCCAAGTACATGGAAGCCGTGCGCGCGGGCGAGGTCCGCACGCTGGGCCAGCCCGAGTTCGAGGTGACCAAGCTGGAGGACCGTGAGGTCCTCGAGTTCACCGCCGAAGTCGACATCCGCCCGGAGATCTCGCTGCCCGACCTCGAAGGCTTCTCGGTCAGCGTCGACGACGTCGAACTGACCGACGCCGAGGTCGACGAGCAGCTCGACGAGCTGCGCGCCCGCTTCGGCACGCTCACCGGTGTCGACCGCCCGGCCGAGAACGGCGACTTCGTCTCGATCGACCTCGCGGCCACCGTCGACGGTCAGGAGGTCGAGGAGGCCTCGACCACCGGCCTGTCCTACGAGATCGGCTCCGGCCAGCTCGTCGACGGCATCGACGAGGCGATCATCGGCGCGAACGCCGGCGAGACCAAGACCTTCACCACGAAGCTGGTCGCCGGCGAGCACACCGGCAAGGACGCCGACGTCACCGTCACCGTGCAGACCATCAAGCAGCGCGAGCTGCCCGAGGCGGACGACGAGTTCGCCCAGATGGCGAGCGAGTTCGACACGATCGACGAGCTGAAGGCCGACCTTCGCGAGCGGCTCGGCCGCGTCAAGAAGATGCAGCAGGGCGTCCAGGCCCGCGACAAGGTCCTCGAGGAGCTGCTCGAGCGCACCGAGGTCGCGATCCCGGAGAAGGTCCTCGAGGCCGAGATCGAGAACCGCAAGCACGACGCGATCCACCCCTTCGACCACGACGAGGCGCAGTTCGCGAAGGCGCTCGAGGCCGAAGGCCGCACGATCGAGGAGTTCGACACCGAGGTCCGCGAGGAGTCGGAGAAGGCGGTCCGCACGCAGCTGCTGCTGGACAGCATCGCCGACGCCGAGCAGACGTCGGTCAACGACGGCGAGCTCACCGAACGGATCATCTACCAGGCGCAGCGCTTCGGCGTCAGCCCGGACGAGTACGTCCAGCGGGCGCAGCAGTCCGGTCAGCTGACCGCGATCTACGCCGACGTCCGCCGCGGCAAGGCGCTGGCCTCGGTGGTCCGCAAGACCACCGTGACCGACGCCTCCGGCGCCACGGTCGACCTCGAAGAGCTCTTCGGTCCCGCAACCGAGGAGACGCAGGTCACCGAGGAACCCGCGAAGACTGCGGCCGAGTAGGGAATATCCGGTCCTCTCGATACGGACCGTAAAGCTGTAAGCGAACTTGGGCGGTGTCAGGCATTCTGCACCGCCCAAGTTCGTTAGGGTCGGTTGCAAGATCCCAAGCATCTGGACATACGCGGCGGCGAAGGTTCCACCCGCCGCCGTCGGCGAAAAGGCAGGCATGACGTGACGCAGCACACGCCCCAGGCGCGGACCGGTACCGCAGGGCTCAACCTCACCGACTCGGTCTTCGAGCGGTTGCTCCAGGAGCGCATCGTCGTCCTCGGCTCCGAGGTCAACGACGAGGTCGCGAACCGGATCACCGCCCAGTTGTTGCTGCTCGACGCAGACGACTCCGAATCGGACATCCGCTTCTACATCAACTCGCCCGGTGGCTCGGTCACCGCGGGTTTCGCGATCTACGACACCATGCAGCTGATCCGCCCGGACGTCGCGACCTACGCGATGGGCCTGGCCGCGTCGATGGGGCAGTTCCTGCTCTCCTCCGGCACGCCCGGCAAGCGGTACGCGCTGCAGCACGCGCGCATCCTCATGCACCAGCCTTCGGCCGGGGTCGGCGGCACGGCCTCCGACATCGCCATCCAGGCCGAGGTGTTCGGCAAGTGGAAGCAGGAGCTGGCCAAGATCACGGCCGAGCAGACCGGCCAGACCGTCGAACAGATCGTCAAGGACGGTGACCGCGACCGCTGGTTCACCGCGCAGGAGGCGAAGGACTACGGCTTCGTGGACCAGGTCCTCACGCGCGAGAACCCGCTTCCCAACAGCTGATCCGCGCCGGCACACAGGAGAATTTTCAATGAGCAACTTCCAGCTTCCGATCGGGTCGCAGGCGCCTGGGATGCAGTCGCGGCTCCAGCTGCCGCAGTCGCGGTACGTCCTGCCCTCGTACGTCGAGCGCACCAGCTACGGGATCAAGGAATCGAACCCGTACAACAAGCTGTACGAAGAGCGTCAGATCATGCTCGGCGTGCAGATCGACGACGCGTCGGCGAACGACGTCATGGTCCAGCTGCTGCACCTCGAGCACGAGGACCCGGACCGCGACATCATGATCCTGATCAACTCGCCCGGTGGCTCGTTCACCGCGCTGATGGCGATCTACGACACGATGCAGTACGTCCGCCCCGACATCGTCACCATGTGCATCGGCCAGGCCGCTTCGGCCGCCGCGGTGCTGCTGGCCGCCGGTACCCCCGGCAAGCGGTTCACACTGCCGAACTCGCGCGTGCTGATCCACCAGCCCGCCACCGAGGGCACCTACGGCCAGGTGTCGGACCTGGAGATCCAGGCCAACGAGATCCAGCGGGTGCGGCGCCAGATGGAGGTCATCCTGGCGAAGCACACGAAGAAGGAAGCCGACGAGATCAAGAAGGACATCGAGCGCGACAAGATCCTGACGGCCGAGGAGGCCAAGGCGTACGGGATCGTCGACGAGGTGCTCGAGTACCGCAAGGCTTCGAGCAGCTGATCGTGCCGGGATCCGGTGCGTGTCGGGAGACGACACGCACCGGATCGCTGGTCTATGGTCAGCTTCTGGCGTGCTCAGATGTGACGTTGGTTCTCCCGCCGACGGCATCGGGCGGGTACCGTCAGTGGCAGTGTGTGAGGCTCCGAGCGGTCATCCGTGACCGGGGCGGTAAGACAGTCAGGCGCATATCGCGCCGGAGGGGACGAGGTCAACGGCCATGGCACGGATCGGTGACGGCGGCGACCTGCTGAAATGTTCTTTCTGCGGCAAGAGCCAAAAGCAGGTGAAGAAGCTCATTGCCGGCCCCGGGGTCTACATCTGCGATGAGTGCATCGATCTCTGCAACGAGATCATCGAAGAGGAACTGGCCGAGGCCGGTGAGGTCAAGCTCGACGAGCTGCCCAAACCCGCCGAGATCCACGAGTTCCTCGAGCAGTACATCATCGGCCAGGACGACGCGAAGCGATCGCTGGCCGTGGCGGTGTACAACCACTACAAGCGTGTGCAGTCCGACGACAAGGCCGGGCCGAAGGATTCCAAGGACGAGACCGTCGAACTGGCGAAGTCCAACATCCTGATGCTGGGCCCGACGGGGTGTGGCAAGACCTACCTGGCCCAGACCCTGGCGAAGATGCTGAACGTCCCGTTCGCGATCGCGGACGCCACGGCACTCACCGAAGCCGGGTATGTGGGCGAAGACGTCGAGAACATCCTGCTCAAGCTGATCCAGGCGGCGGATTACGACGTCAAGCGCGCCGAGACGGGCATCATCTACATCGACGAGGTCGACAAGATCGCCCGGAAGTCGGAGAACCCGTCGATCACCCGCGACGTGTCCGGCGAGGGCGTGCAGCAGGCGCTGCTGAAGATCCTCGAGGGCACCACCGCGTCGGTGCCGCCGCAGGGCGGCCGCAAGCACCCGCATCAGGAGTTCATCCAGATCGACACGACGAACGTGCTGTTCATCGTGGCCGGCGCGTTCGCCGGGCTGGAGAAGATCATCAACGAGCGGGTCGGCAAGCGCGGCCTCGGTTTCGGCGCGGAGATCCGCACCAAGGCCGAGATCGACGAGAGCGACATCTTCTCCGACACCATGCCGGAGGACCTGATCAAGTTCGGGCTGATCCCGGAGTTCATCGGCCGTCTCCCGGTCGTCGCGACGGTGACCCACCTGGACAAGGAGTCGCTGGTCAGCATCCTGACCACGCCGCGCAACGCGCTGGTGAAGCAGTACAAGAAGCTCTTCGAGATGGACAACGTCGAGCTGGAGTTCACCAAGACCGCGCTCGAGGCCATCGCCGACCAGGCCGTGCTCCGCGGCACCGGCGCCCGTGGCCTGCGCGCGATCATGGAAGAGGTCCTGCAGCCGGTCATGTACGACATCCCCAGCCGCGACGACGTCGCGAAGGTCGTCATCACCGAGCAGACCGTCCGCGAGAACGTGAACCCGACGATCGTGGCGCGTCAGCCGTCACGCCGTCGCGGCAGCGAGCGCGGTGAGAAGTCCGCCTAGAGAACACATCTTCGAAAGCACGCTTTCGTCACCGATGCCCCGGCCGGAACCTTCCGGCCGGGGCATCGGTTTCTCCGGCCCGGTCCGGCCGGTGACCGGACCGGGATAGGATGAGCAGGTGCCGCTGACTCCCACGAAGGACGAGAACGAGGCTCCCGAGCTGGCAGCCGCGAGTCCACGCGAGGTCAGGGGCCTTGTCGAACTCACCGAACGCATCGTCGTCGGGGCCTACCGCGGGCACCCGTGGATCCCGCGCGCGCTGACGATCGCGCTGGGCGTGCTGGTGGGCACCTGCCTGGTGGCCGGGGTCGTCCGCCTGTCGCCACTGCCGCTGATCCCGCTGCCGTTCTTCGCCGTTTCGGCGTACGCGCTCGTCCGGATCAAGGGGGCGCGGAGCGCGGAGGCGAACCAGCCGCTCGTCGGCTGGACCGGACTGTTCACCGGTGCGACGCTCGCCGGATTCTGGTTGATCTCGATGGCGGGACGCTGGCTCGGCTGACCGGGCCGGCACACTTTTCCGGATTTCCCTCCGTTAGCAGGGTTTCAGAAACCCCTGGACGGGGTAAGACGAGTCCGTGACAGTCACCGCGGGTCCCTTCTCCCATGTGGGCCTGCTCTACTCCGGTGACGCCGAGTACCTGGACGGTACGATTCCGTACATCCTGGAGGGTTTGAAGCACGACGAGCCCGTCGCGGTGGCGGTGCCGGGCCGGAACCTTGCCCTGATCGAAGCGGCCTTGGGGGATTCCGCCGCCGAGGTCGAGCTCATCGACATGAGCGAAGCGGGCCGGAATCCGGGCCGCATCCTTCCCGGTGTGCTGCTCGCGTTCGCGGACAACCGGCCGGGGCCGGTCCGGATCATCGGCGAGCCGATCTGGGCGGGCCGTTCGGCCGTCGAGTACCCGGCGTGCGCGCAACACGAAGCACTGATCAACTTCGCCTTCGGTGATCGAGACCTCAGTATCCTGTGCCCCTACGACCGGACGCGGCTCGAAGACGACGTCCTCGCCGACGCCGAGCGCACCCATCCGACCCTGTCGGGTGCCGACGGCGATCGCCCGAGCGCGGGCTACGCGCCCGACGTGGTCGTCGAGAAGTACAACCTGCCGCTGCCCGAGCCGCGGTCGGCCGACGCGTTCCGCTTCGATCTCGGCAGGCTCTCCGCGGTGCGCAGGTTCGCGCAGGCCCGGGCCGAAGAGAGCGGCCTCGCCCCGGACCGGGTGGAGGATCTCGTGCTCGCCGTGGCGGAGCTGTCCGCCAACAGCGTGCTGCACGGATCGGGCCACGGTGTCGTCCGAGTCTGGCGGGACGAGCGCCACGTGCTCTGCGAGGTCATCGACGAAGGGACCTTGAGCGATCCGCTGGCGGGGCGCCGTCCCGCTTCGCCGGGGCAGCTCGGCGGACGGGGCCTGGTGCTGGTGAACCAGGTCGCCGACCTGGTCCGGCAGTACCTCAGACCGGGGTCGACCGTGACCAGGGTCTACTTCCGCGTCTGAGTTCAGTCGTGCTTCGGCACGTGCTTGCCGAGGAACGCGATCAGGCTCGGCACGACCGTGCGGTTGAAGGTGTCGCCGTGCTTGCCGCGCGAGGTGTGCGCGACCATGGGCCGCGCTTCGGAGATGAACTTCCGCACCCCGCCGATGAACGGGTCCTCGGTCCCGCACCAGATGCCGGTCGGCACGCTCTTGGTGACATCGATGTGGCGCAACGGATCCAGCGAGCCCCAGTCGGTGGCGTCGCGGAACGCGCGCCGTTTGCTCATCTCGGCCCACGACGTGATCAGCGCGGGCGCGAGCGCCGCGACCGCGGCGGGCGGTCGACGGCGTTCCAGACGGCGCCGGGTGTACAGCAGCGCGCCGAAACCGCCCATCGAAACCCCGGTGGCGGCGAACGGCTGCCCGTCCCGGCCGCCGAGGCCGCGTGCGGCCAGCCAGCGGGGGATCTCTTCGAGCAGCATCGCCATCGGGTTGTCGCCGGGCTGGTTCTCGTGCCAGTAGTGGTCACCGCCGTCGACGGCGACGAACCCGAACGGGGGCACCGCCTTGCGGGCGACCTCGCTGCTGAGCTGCTTGAGCAGCCCGGTGGGGGCCGCGTGGCGTGCGGTGCCGTGGAGGCCGTGCAGCATCAGCGACATCGGCAGGCCCTTGGGCGGGGCCTTGGTCGGCAGCATGAGCACCAGGTCGACCTCGCGGCCGCGGGCTTCGGAGTAGACGCGTTCGACGCGGGGCTTGCCCAGCTGGGTGGCCGGCGTCGGCGACGCGACGCCGAGAGCCCGCTGGAGCGCTTCGCTGAACGGGAGGGCTCCGGTGGCCGTTCCGGCGGCGAGACCGGCGACTCCGAGACCCGAGGCGCCGGCGATCAGCACGGAACGACGGCTCAGCCACCGGCGGGCGCCGTCCACCCCCGGCAGCGTCTTGTGCCCCTGGTCGTCCTCGTTCACCGATCCCCGTTCCCCCGTGAGCTTCCACCAGGTCAGACGTGCGTTTCCGCTCGAAGGTTGCACGATTCACCGACCTGTGACCGGGGTATCGCCGGATCAGGTGCCGATGTTTCCCTCTTTCGCGCGCCAGGCCTCGATCGAGATCCGCGCGGACCGCGTCGCCGCCTCGTAAGTGTCGCCGAGACCCACGCCGAGGGCGGTGGCCAGGGGAATCAGGATGTGGTCCACACCATTGTCGCCGTCGCCGAAGTGGCCGGCGACCTCCAGCGTGATGTAGCCGTGCACGGCGCTCCAGAGCTGCGCGGCGACCGCGAACTCCGGGGCGGGGCGGAACCGGCCCGTGTCGATCACCCGTTTCGCCGCGCGGACAAGGTAGCCGAAGGCCTCGATGCCTTCTTCGCTGGCGTTCTGGCGGGTCTCCTCCTTGGTCATGTCGCTCAGCGCCGCCTTTTGCCCGCTGGGCTGGCTCTGGCCGAAGGTCACGGCGTAGAGCTGCGGGTTGTCCACCACGGTCCGCCGGTACGCCAGTGCCAGGGTGAGGATGTCGGCCACCGGGTCGTCGGTTTCCTCGACTTCGCCCAGATTCGCCGACAGCCGGCGGAACCCCTCGCGCGCGACCTCGTCCACCAGCGCGCCCATCCCGCCGAAATGGGTGTACACGGCCATGGTCGACGCGCCGATCTCGGCCGCCAGCTTGCGGGCCTGGAGCGCCTCGGGGCCGCCGTCCGAGAGCAGCCGGATCGCCGCCTCGATCAGCTTGGCCTTGACCTCGGCGGCGGAGGGTTTCGGTGCCATGCTTGCCAGTGTCTCATAACCCTGTTATAAATGAGTGCATAACAACGTTATTCCAGCGCTAGGGGGCCAGTGATGGGCAACAAGTTCCTCGAGGGCAACTTCGCCCCGGTCAACCGTGAACACACGATCACCGAACTGCGCGTCACCGGGCACGTCCCGGAGTACCTGGACGGGCGCTATCTGCGGAACGGGCCGAACCCGCTGTCCGAAGTCGACCCGGCGGCCTACCACTGGTTCATGGGCGACGGCATGGTGCACGGCGTCCGGCTGCGGGACGGCCGCGCCGAGTGGTACCGCAACCGCTGGGTGCGCAACCCGCGGCTGTCCGGGGAGCTGGGCGAGCGCTGGGAAGGCGGGGAGTCCGCCTCCATGGGGGCCAATACGAACGTGATCGGCCACGCGGGCAAGACCTTCGCGCTGATCGAGGGCGGCGCCACCAGCTTCGAACTGACCGACGAGCTCGACACCGTCGGTGCCTGCGACTTCGACGGCACCCTGCCCGGTGGCTACACCGCCCACCCGAAGCGTGATCCGGAGACCGGCGAATTGCACGCCGTCTCGTACTTCTTCGGGTGGGGCAACAAGGTGCAGTACTCGGTGATCGACGCCCACGGCCGCGCGCGGCGCAAGGTCGACGTCGAAGTCGCCGGTTCGCCGATGATGCACGACTTCTCCCTGACCGAGAAGCACGTCGTCTTCTACGATCTCCCGGTCACGTTCGATACCGGACAGGCCGTCGCCGCGTCCGTGCCGTCGTTCCTGCGCACGCCCGCCCAGCTGGTGATCTCCGCGCTGGTGGGCAAGGTTAAGGTGCCGGATCCGCTCAGCGCGCGGCTGCGTCAGCGGATCTCGGGCAACGCCGGCCTGCCGTACCGCTGGAACCCGAAGTACCCGGCGCGGATCGGGGTCATGCCGCGCGACGGCGGCAACGGCGACGTCCGCTGGTTCGAGATCGAGCCGTGCTACGTCTTCCACCCGATGAACGCCTACGACGACGGCGACGACATCGTGCTGGACGTCGTGCGGCATCCGAAGATGTTCGACACCGAACTGCTCGGACCCGCCGAAGGGCCGCCGACCCTCGACCGCTGGACCATCGACCTGGCCGTCGGCAAGGTCGTCGAAGAACGTCTCGACGACCAGGGGCAGGAGTTCCCGCGTGTCGACGAGCGTTTGGTGGGACGGCGGCACCGCTACGGCTACTCGGTGTCCACAAGGGACGGATCGGCGTCCTCTGGTGCCCTGCTGAAGCACGATCTGTGGAACCGGTCGGTCGCTTCGCGGGAATTCGGCGCGGGCAGCCAGGTGGGGGAGTTCGTCTTCGTTCCGTCCTCTGTGGACGCTGGGGAGGACGAGGGGGTGCTGATGGGCTTCGTCTACGACGCCGCGACGCGGAAGAGCGATCTGACCATTTTGGACGCGGAGACGCTGGAGACCGTCGGTGCCGTGCACCTGCCGGACCGTGTCCCGAACGGCTTCCACGGCAACTGGGTGGGCGCGGAGGGCTGAAAGCGTCCTTCACCGCATGTCACGCGGTGAAGGACGCTTTCGTCTCGTGAGACGCGGGGAAAGCGTCCTTCAGCTCCCGAGGCCGAGCACCCGCTGTTCGCCGCTGTAGAGGTTCATGCTGTCGCCGCGCAGGAAACCGATGAGGGTCATGCCGTTCTCGTCGGCCAGTTCCGCGGCCAGCGACGACGGCGCGGAAACCGCCGCCAGCAGGCCGATCCCGGCCATGGCGGCCTTCTGCACCAGTTCGAACGAGGCGCGGCCGGACACCAGCAGCCCGACGTCCGACGCGGGGATCCGGCCCTCCTGCAGTGCCCAGCCGAGGACCTTGTCGACGGCGTTGTGCCTGCCGACGTCTTCGCGGACGACGGCGAGGTTCCCGTCACCGTCGAACAGAGCTGCCGCGTGCAGCCCGCCAGTGCTGGAAAACACCTTCTGGTGTGCGCGAAGCGTGTCCGGGAGCTTCGACAGCACGTCGGTGCTCACCGCGAACTCGGACTTCTCCGGCGAAAACCGGCTTTTCAGCTTCACCGCGTCGAGCGCGGCCTTGCCGCAGACGCCGCACGAGGACGTGGTGTAGAAGTTCCGCTCGACGCCCGTCTCCGGCGGAGCCACCCCTTCGGCCAGCGCGATGTCCAGGACGTTGTAGGTGTTGCGGCCCTGGTCGTCGACGCCGTCGCAGTACCGCGCGACCGCGACGTCCTCACGCGAAGTGAGCACGCCCTCCGACAGCAGGAACCCGTGCGCCAGTTCCACGTCGTTGCCGGGTGTCCGCATGGTGACCGCGAGTGCCTTGCCGCCGACGCGGATCTCCAGCGGTTCTTCGGCCGCGAGCACGTCGGGCCGTCGCACGTCCTTCGTCGCGGAGATCTTCCGCACCGGACGTCGCACCGTCACCCTGCCCACTTGTCCACCCTTCTGACCGGTTATTCGACACTCGAGTACTGCAACGTCGGGAATTAAGTAATACATTCCCAGTGCACATCCTCAGAGTACGGAGGCGCCGGATGGCTGTCGGCTTCCTGGACCGTTCCCGCATCGTCGCATCGCCGGGCTGGAGCCGCTGGCTGGTGCCGCCCGCCGCGCTGGCCGTCCACCTGTCGATCGGGCAGGCGTACGCGTGGAGCGTCTTCAAACCGCCGCTGGAGAAGACGCTCGGGCTCAGCGGCACGGAGAGCGCTCTGCCGTTCCAGCTCGGCATCGTGATGCTCGGGCTGTCGGCGGCGTTCGGCGGGACGCTGGTCGAACGCAACGGACCGCGCTGGGCGATGTTCGTCTCGATGGTCTGTTTCAGCTCGGGTTTCCTGCTTTCCGCGCTCGGTGTGGCGACGTCGCAGTACTGGCTCGTCGTCCTCGGCTGGGGCGGCATCGGCGGCATCGGGCTCGGCATCGGCTACATCTCGCCGGTGTCGACATTGATCAAATGGTTCCCTGACCGGCCGGGGATGGCCACGGGGATCGCGATCATGGGCTTCGGCGGCGGCGCGCTGATCGCCTCCCCGTGGTCTTCCCAGATGCTGGGCGCGGCGCCGTGGTCCATCGGGACCGTCGCGACGGCCTTCCTCGTGCACGGCCTGGTCTACGCGGTCTTCATGACCCTCGGCATCCTGCTGGTCCGGGTGCCCGCCGAGGGCTGGAAGCCCACGGGCTGGGAACCGAAGACCGACCATGGCACCGCGATGATCACCACCGCGAACGTGTCGGCGCGCAACGCCATCAAGACGCCGCAGTTCTGGCTGCTCTGGGTGGTCCTGTGCTTCAACGTGACCGCGGGTATCGGCATCCTGGAGAAGGCATCGCCGATGATCGCGGACTTCTTCCGCGAGACCTCGACCCCGGTCGGCACCGCCGCGGCGGCCGGGTTCGTCGCGTTGCTCTCGCTGACCAACATGCTCGGCCGGTTCGTCTGGTCGTCCACTTCGGACCTGGTGGGGCGCAAGAACATCTACCGGCTCTACCTTGGTGTCGGCGCGCTCCTGTACCTGGTGATCGCGCTGACCACCAACGCGTCGAAGCTCGTGTTCGTCCTGTGCGCCATGTTGATCCTGTCGTTCTACGGCGGCGGCTTCGCGACGGTGCCCGCGTACCTGAAGGACCTCTTCGGCACCTACCAGGTGGGCGCGATCCACGGCAGGCTGCTGACCGCGTGGTCGATGGCGGGGGTGCTCGGGCCGCTCATCGTCAACGCCATCTCCGACAGCCAGAAGGCGGCGGGCAAGGTCGGCCCCGACCTCTACTCGACGTCGCTGTTCATCATGATCGGCCTGCTGGTCGTCGGTTTCGTCGCCAACGAACTGGTGCGCCCGGTCAACCCGAAGTACCACGAACCGGCGTCGTCCGGTGAGCCCGCGAGGAGTGAGGCCCGATGACCGAACAGGCTCCCGTTCGCCGCCGCACCGGGCTGATGGTCTTCGCCTGGCTGTGGGTCGCGCTCCCGTTCGCGTACGGCGTCTACGAACTGTTCCGGAAGGTCGTCCAGCTCTTCGGCGGCTAGGCCGTGGGCTGAAGGCTCCCTTCGTCGCGTCTGATGCAGTGAAAGGCCCCTTCGCCTTCGGTCGCCGGGGTCGTGAGTGGCGTTTCGGGTTCTGCCGGGGGGTTAGGCAAAGGTGGAGTGTTGTGAAAGCCACTTTCGCAACGCTGAAGGTTGTGAAAGTGGCTTTCGCGACGTCGGTGGGGTGGGTGGCCGGTCGGCTGGGGATCGATAGTGGCGGGAGCTCCTCCCGGTGCTGTGTGGAGTGTCGCGAAAGCCACTTTCGAGACGTCTGGTGTCCCGAAAGTGGCTTTCGCGACATGAACACCGGGGCGCGGGCTTCGAGCGGCACCCGCCGCTCTCGTGAGTGGCTTCCGGTTAAGTGGTTCCTGGGCCCAGCCTGTGAAGGTCCGAGTGTCTCCGATGCCACATTGGGGGCGCCGACTGAGCAGCCAACTGTGTCCTGTGTTGTCTCGGCGCGGCACTCACGACACCTGTACCGACGCTTTCGGGCACCTTCGCGCCTCCGGCGCAGAAAGCGTCCTTTGTGGACACTGCGATGCGGGCCTACGGGCCACCGGCTAAGGTCGGCTCGTGGGAGTTCTGGTCACCGGGGCGTCGCGCGGTATCGGCCGTGCGGTCGCCCGCGCCTTCGCGGAAAAGGGCGACCGTGTCGCCGTCCACTACGCCTCGAAGCGGGAGGACGCCGAGCGGACACTCGGCGACTTACCCGGTTCCGGCCACGGGCTGATCCAGGGCGACCTGTCGGATCCCGAGGCGGCGCAGCGGGTCGCCGACGAGGCGGAGGCGCTGGTGGACGGCGTCGACGTCCTGGTGAACAACGCCGCCTTCGCGCCGTCCGCCGCGTCGGCCCATCCCGTCGCCGAAGTGTCCTATGAGGACTGGCAGCGTGCCTGGCGGCGGATGCTCGACGTCAACGTCCTCGGCACCGCGAACGTGACCTACTGCGTGGCCCGGCACATGATCGAGCGCGGCGCGGCAGGCAGGGTGGTCAACATCGGCTCGCGGGGCGCCTTCAAGGGTGAGCCCGAGTTCCCCGCATACGGCGCGAGCAAGGCCGCGCTGCACTCGCTTGGGCAGTCGCTCGCTGTCGCCCTCGCCCCGCACGGGATCGCGGTGACCTCGGTCGCGCCCGGTTTCACCGCCACGGACCGGGTCGCGGCGAAGGTCGAGGGCGCGAGCGGCGAGAGCCCGTTCGGCCGGGTCGGCACGCCGGAGGAGGTCGCGGCGGCGGTCGTCTATCTCGCTTCCGCCGAGGCCACGTGGGCGTCCGGCGCGATCCTCGACCTGAACGGCGCGTCGCATCTGCGGATGTGAACTGGATCACGAATGCAGCATTGACGGCCTCCCGCGCGTCTAAAGGTCGTGCACAAGCTGGGGAAGGTCCTGGTCGCCGCGCTCGCGGCGGCGGTGTTCGGCGGGACCGCGTACGGATACACGACGCTGAGTTCGCTGGACGGCGTCACCCGCGAAGACGTGATCGACGCGCCGGAGCCGGGGGAACGGCCCGCCGACGGTTCGCTGGACATCCTGCTGGTCGGCCGCGATTCGCGGTCCGACAATCAGGGCAGACCGCTGGCCCCGGAGGTGCTGCGGGAACTGCGGGTCGGCGCGAACGGCGACGACCTGACGGACACGCTCATCGTGCTCCGCATCCCCAACGGGCAGCAGGCCGTGAAGGCCTTTTCGATCCCGCGTGACTCGTGGGTCGCGCAGCCGGGGCAGAAGGACAAGAGCAAGATCAACGAGATCTTCGGCCGCGCCAAGTTCGCCTCGGCGAGTGAGCAGCGCGCGGCGGGCAAGACCGACAAGGCGGAGATCGAAAAGGTGGCGATCACCGCCGCGCGGAAGGCGACCTTGAAGGCCGTCGAGGAACTCGCCGGGATCAAGATCGACCACTTCGCCGAAGTCAACCTGCTGAGCTTCTACGAGATCAGCAAGGCCGTCGGCGGGGTCGAGGTCTGCCTGAACAAGGCGACCAAGGACCGCGAATCCGGCGCGGACTTCCCCGCCGGGCGGCAGACGATCCAGGGCGCCGACGCGCTGGCCTTCGTCCGCCAGCGCAAGAACCTGCCCCGCAGCGACCTCGACCGCGTACGCCGCCAACAGGTGTTCCTCGCCGGGCTGGCGAAGCAGACCCTGTCCGCCGGAACGCTGGCGAACCCGGCCCGTGTCTCCGAACTGATCGACGCGGTGAAGCGTTCGGTGGTGCTCGACGGTTCGTGGGACCTGCTCGACTTCGTCCGGCAGATGCGCGGGGTCTCCGGCGGTGGCATCGCCTTCGAGACGATCCCGGTGGTCAACCCCGACTACCGCTACGACCCCCGGCATCCGACCTGGACCGCCGTGCAGGTGGATCCCACCCAGGTGCGGGCGTTCGCCGCCTCGCTGATCGGCGCCCAGCCCACGACACCGCAGGCGCCCGCCGGCCCCAAGGTCGACGTCGTCAACGCGAGCGGCAAGGACGGTCTCGCCGCCCGCGTCTCGGACCTGTTGGCGGAGAAGGGATTCGGCAAGGGCGACACGAAGGCCGAAACCGGGCGGCGTACCTCCGTCGTCCGGTACAGCGACGCGGCCGGGCCCGCGGCGGAGATCGCGAAACTGCTCGGTGGACTGGACGTCCAGAAAGCCGATTCGGTCGCCGCGGGCCAGATCGAGGTCGTCCTCGGCCAGGTCTACAAAGGACCGGGCGTTTCCGCGGGCGGGGGAGCGCCCGCGCAGGGTGACCAGCCGATCACGCCGGACACCGCGGGCTGCATCGACTGACTCTCAGCCCGGTGGGACTTTGCCGTTCTTCGCCACCGGAAGGCCCAGCTGGACCGGTTCGGTGATGACGACCTCTTCGCCGGGAAGCCGCGCCAGCACCGGGTTCAGGTGGGTCAGTTTCAGGGTGACCGGCCCGACGACGCTCGGGGCGGTGCTGACGTCCGCCTTCGCCAGATCCAGCCACTGCACGGTGCCGAGCACTTCCGGCGGGATCTCGTCACCGCGTTTGGCCACCGGGACGCACAACTGCCGCGCGTTGCCGACCTTGACGTCCACCTTCGGCCGGTCGGCCAGCACCGGGTTGAGATGGCCCAGCGTCACCGGGAACGGGATGGTGGGGATGCCGAGGACGCGCAGGGCGTAGCACTCGAGGTCGATGTGCCGCACGAACGACAGGATCTCCGACGGTGGGATGGTGCCGTTCTTCGCGACCGGGACGCACAACTGCTCCGGCGACAACATCGTGACGTGCGCGTCCTGGATGCCGAGCTTCTGCACGACGGGGTTCAGATGGCTCAGCGTCAGCGGGAAGTCGACCGCGCGGCCTTCGATCCGGTAGCAGGACAGATCCACCCAGCGGACGTAGTCGAGGATTCCCGGCGGCGGGATGGCGCCGTTCTTCGCGACCGGTACGCAGAGCTGTTGGCGTTCACCCAGCTTGACCGTCTCCGACGGCAATTTCGCGAGGACGGGGTTGAGGTGCGTGAGGGTGAGTTCGACCGGCGGCGGTTTGTAGCCCTCGGTCCGGTAGCAGGACAGGTCGAGCTGGGAGACGAAAGGCAGCGGCGGCGGTGCGCCCGGAGCGGCGGTGGCCGCGCCGGGCAGTACCGCGACGAGCAAGAGCGAGGCCAGGGCGGCGAAGCAGCGCAGAGTCGATCTTCGTGACATGGCAAGGCCTTTCCGCGAAGTGGGTTGGCTACTTCACGGTGGACCCCTGCCGAGCCCGCCCGACACCGCCGACCGGGCAGCCTATGGTGCGGTCACCGGCTCCAGCCGCACCACGATCGCCTTCGACACCGGGGTGTTCGACTTGTCGGCCACCGAATCCAGCGGCACCAACGCGTTCGCCTCGGGGAAGTACGCCGCCGCGCAGCCCTTCGCCGTCGGGTAGGAGACCACCCGGAACCGTGGGGCCCGGCGGTCGCCGTCCCGCCATTCCGAGACCAAGTCGACCATCGCGCCGTCGGCGAGCCCGAGCGAGACCAGGTCCTCGGGGTTCACCAGTACCACGCGCCGCGCGTCCTCGATCCCGCGGTAACGGTCGGAGAGCCCGTAGATCGTGGTGTTGTACTGGTCGTGGCTGCGCATCGTCTGCAGCAGCAGCCTGCCTTCGGGCACCTCGGGATACTCGAGCTCGGAGACGGTGAAGTTCGCCTTGCCGTTGGCGGTCCCGTTGAACTGCCGGGAGTCGCGCGGCGCGTTCGGCAGGACGAAGCCGTCGGGCTCGCGCACTCGGGCGTTGTAGTCGTGGCAGCCGGGGACGACCTTGGCGATCCGGTCTCGGATGAGGTCGTAGTCGGCGTGGAAGTCCCGCCACGGCACGGCGTGCCCGGCACCGAGCAGGGCCTCCGCGAGATGGCAGATGATGGCGACCTCGGAGAGCAGATGCTCACTGGCCGGCGCCAGCCTGCCGCGTGAGGTGTGCACCTGCGACATCGAGTCCTCGACGGTGACGAACTGCTCGCCGCCCGCCTGGAGGTCGCGTTCGGTGCGGCCGAGGGTGGGCAGGATCAGCGCGGTCTTGCCGGTGACCACGTGCGACCGGTTGAGCTTGGTGGACACGTGCGCGGTCAGCGAACACGACTTGAGCGCCTTCTCGGTCAGCTCCGTGTCCGGTGTGGCGGAGGCGAAGTTGCCGCCGACGGCGAAGAAGACCTTGCCCTTGCCGTCCCGCATCGCGCGGATCGCGTCGACGGTGTCGTAACCGTGGTCTCGCGGGACCTTGATGCCGAACTCGGCGTCGAGACTGTCCATAAAGGACTCAGGCATCTTCTCCCAGATGCCCATCGTCCGGTCGCCCTGGACGTTGGAGTGCCCGCGCACCGGGCACAGACCCGCGCCAGGCTCGCCGATCATACCGCGCACCAGCGCCAGGTTCGCGACCTCGGAGATCGTCTGCACCGCGTGCTTGTGTTGGGTCAGGCCCATCGCCCAGCAGTAGATGGTCCGCTTCGACGTCGCGATCATCCGCGCGAGCCGCTCGATCTGCTCCCGTGGCAGCCCGGTCGCGGCGCCGACCTCGGTCCAGTCGATCTCCCGCAGATGCTTCGCGTAGTCCTCGAACCCCTCGGTGGACGATTCGACGAACGCGCGGTCGACGATCGTGCCGGGAGTCTCGCCTTCCCACTTCAGCAGCAGATGGCCGATCGCCTGGAACAGCGCGAGGTCGCCGCCGAGCCGGATCTGCGCGAACTCGTCGGCCAGCGGGGTGCCCTTGCCGACCACGCCGCGGACGTTCTGCGGATTCTTGAACCGCATCAGGCCGGCTTCGGGCAGCGGGTTGACCGCCATGATCTTCGCGCCGTTGCCCTTGGCCTCCTCCAGCGCGGACAGCATGCGCGGGTGGTTGGTGCCCGGGTTCTGGCCGACCACCACGATCAGGTCCGCCTTGTGGATGTCGGCGAGCGACACCGAGCCCTTGCCGATCCCGGTCGTGGCCGCGAGCGCCGCGCCGGAGGACTCGTGGCACATGTTGGAGCAGTCGGGGAGGTTGTTGGTGCCGAAGGAGCGCACGAGCAGCTGGTAGAGGAACGCGGCCTCGTTGCTGGTGCGGCCGGAGGTGTAGAAGATCGCCTCGTTCGGGTCCTGCAGCGCGCGAAGTTCGTCGGCGACCAGCGTGAACGCGTCGTCCCAGGAGATCGGCTCGTAATGCGTCGCGCCTTCGCGCAGCACGAACGGCTCGGTGATGCGGCCTTGCTGCCCGAGCCAGTAGTCCGTCTTCTCCGCCAGCTCTTGAATCGAGTGCGCGGCGAAGAACTCGCGGCCGACGCGGCGCTTCGTCGCCTCCTCGGCGACGGCCTTCGCGCCGTTCTCGCAGAACTCCGCGAGTTTGCGGTGCTCACCGTCGACCTCGCGCGGCTCCGGCCAGGCGCAACCTGGGCAGTCGAAGCCGTCGCGCTGGTTCAGCAGGCGCAACGTCTTCACCGTGCGCGCGGCGCCCATCTGTTCCATGCCGCGCATCAGGGAGACGGCGACCCCAGGGATCCCTGCCGCCCAGCTCTTCGGTTTCCCGACCTCGAGCTGGGTCTCGTCAACGTCGTTCGCGGGTGCTTCGCGGGTCATGACCCCATCGTGCGCCTTGCCGCTCCCGCGCGCGACCGAGGGGTGCCGGTTCGGATCATCGACGTAGCACATGTGCTACTCTGGTCCCATGGGTTCTGTTGGATTGCGGGAATTGCGACAGCAGGCTTCCGAGCTGGTGCGGCGGGCCGAAGCCGGGGAAGAGGTGACGATCACCGTCTCCGGTCGTCCCAGCGCCCGGCTGGTGCCGGTGTCCAGGCGTGCCTGGCGGTCCTACGACGAAGTGGCTGAAATATTCCGCGGGCCCGCCGATCCGGACTGGGACGCCGATCGGGACCTGATCGATCAGACCTTCCGTGATCCCTGGACCACCGCATGAGGGCGGTACTGGACACCAGTGTCGTCATCGCCACCGATCTGCCACCGCTCGAAGGAGAGCTGGCCATTAGTTCCGCCACCATCGCCGAGTTGCATTTCGGCGTCCTGGTGGCGGCGAATCCGGTCCGGCGCGCCCAGCGATTGCGACGGCTGAGCGCGCTTCAGCGTGATTTCGATGCGTTGCCGATCGACGACGCCGTGGCCGCCAGTTATGGGCTGCTCGCGGTGTCCGTGGTCGAAGCGGGACGTCAGCCGCGTGCGCGGACCATGGATCTCCTGATCGCCGCGACCGCGCACGCTCACGACGCCCGGCTGTACACCCGCAACGCCAAGGATCTCGTCGGGATCGAGGATCTGGTGGAAGTAATCCCGGTCTGACGCCCCTCGCGGCCCCGACGAGGTGCGTCAGGCGTCGGTGACGAGCCGGGTGATCTGCGATTCGTCGAGCGGGAACCAGGGCGTCTCGTTGACGCCGCGTTCCTGCACCGCGTTCACCGTGATCGCGGCCACGACCAGCACGATCAGGGCGACGATCGCGGCGACGCCCGGCCACCGGCTCGTCCCCGGCGCGGAGTAGCCGCCACCGGAGGCCGCCTTGCGCTCCTTGCGGCGTTTCTTCTTGAGCTCCTTCTTCGCACCCAGCCAGGCGTCCAGCTCGGCGTGCTTCTGCCAGTTCGGGTCGACCAGGTCCGGGTGGGTCTCGATCCGCCGGTCCTCTTCGTCCATCTCTGTCCTCTTCCCCAGGGTTCGGCAGGGCTACCCGCAGGTGTCCCTCGACGGGAGGGGTTTCGTCGGGTCGTAGGTGCTGGCCTCGTCGACCGGTGGCCCGGCGACAGGTCTGTCTTTGTCAGCGTACTGGGGTGCGAGGATGCCGGCCTTCGCCGCATCACAGGCCATGCGTGAGCTGTAGCCCGCGCCGTCTCCGAAACCGAGCCCGGCGTCGGCCTTCGCGAACGGCGGAGCCTTGCGGATCACGTAGTCCTGTTCGTCCCGGACGAACGGGACGACGTCCTCCGGGGACCTGACCTCGCCCGGACGCGCGTCGAAGGCATACGCGGTCACGTAACTCGCGTGGATGATCAGCTCGCCGTCTTCGCCGCTCTTCGTCGTGAGGGAGCCCGTCATGCGCGGACTCACCGGAAGCAGCCGGTTCGGTCCGATGAGGACCAGGTACTGGCTCTTCTCGAGGGTGGCCGTGCTCGTGACCTTCGGTTCGATCCGGGCGCGCTCGTTCGGAGCCAGCAGCGCCAGCAGTTCCGAACCATCGTGATCCTGCAACGCGCGCGAGCCGAGCCGCGCGGCCGAAATGGCCTCCGTCACCTTCCGGTACGCGGCGTCGACCTCCTGCGCGGTGAAGCCCGCGATGGCCTGCCCCGGCGGCACGGTGATCCCGGCCAGTCCCTCGCGCCAGTTCGCGGCGGGAGTGCGGTCGAAGGGCCGGTCGAGATCGACACCGATGAGCACCGGGGCCGCCTTCGGAGGCTGCCCCGGATCGGCGCTTCCCCGCATTTGGGGCACGACGACCGCCGCGGCCCCGAGCAGGGCCACGGTCCCGGTCAGGAACAGGACCACGACGAGCCGCCGTGACATCCCGAAACGGCGCCTCGGCCTCTGCTTCCGCCGCTGCTTGAGGTCCTTCTTCGCGCCGAGCCAGGCGTCCAGTTCCGCGTGCTTACGCCATTCCGGATCCATCAGATCCGGATGCGTCTCCAACCGCCGGTCTGCCAAGAGCCCGCCCCTCCCCAGTGCGTGACGACATCCCCTCATCGGCTGGGAACGGCGGGCGTTACGGCCGGTGAGGAACTCGTTAGAGGGGGTTCGTAGACTTGTCAACTGTGACCGAGAACGCCCAGCAGCAGCAGACCGACCTTCCGGGTACCTGGAACCCGGCCGACGAAGAAGCCTCGCTCTACCAGCGTTGGGTAGACGCCGGCTACTTCACGGCCGACCCCACGTCGGACAAGCCGCCGTTCACGGTAGTCATCCCGCCCCCGAACGTGACCGGTTCGCTGCACATCGGGCACGCGTTCGAGCACACCCTGATCGACGCCATCACCCGCTACCACCGCATGCTCGGCGACGAGACGCTGTACCTGCCGGGTATGGACCACGCGAGCATCGCGGTCCACGCGCTGGTCGAGAAGCAGCTCCGCGCCGAGGGCACCAGCCGCCGCGAGCTCGGCCGCGAGGCCTTCGTGGAGCGCGTCTGGCAGTGGAAGAACGAGCACGGCGGCAAGATCCTCGCCCAGATGAAGCGCCTCGGCGAGGGCGTCGACTGGACCCGTGAGCGGTTCACCATGGACGACGGCCTGTCCAAGGCCGTCAACACGATCTTCAAGAAGCTCTACGACGACGGCCTGATCTACCGCGCCGAGCGGCTGGTCAACTGGTCGCCGGAGCTGCGGTCGGTGCTGTCCGACGCCGAGGTGAAGCACGAAGAGGTCGAAGGCGAACTCGTCTCGATGCGCTACGGCGACGGCGAGAACGCGATCGTCGTGGCCACCACCCGGATGGAGACGATGCTCGGCGACACCGCCGTCGCGGTCCACCCGGACGACGAGCGCTACACGCACCTCATCGGCACCGAGGTCGAGCTTCCGCTGACCGGGCGCAAGATCCCGATCGTCGCGGACAAGCACGTCGACCCGGAGTTCGGCACCGGCGCGGTCAAGGTGACCCCCGCGCACGACCCGAACGACTTCGAGATCGGCCAGCGGCACGACCTGCCGATGATCACGATCATGGACGAGCAGGGCCGGATCGACGGCACCGGCACCGAGTTCGACGGCATGGACCGCTTCGAAGCCCGTGTCGCGGTGCGGGAGAAGCTGCGCGAGCACGGCCGCATCGTCGCGGAGAAGCGCCCGTACCTGCACAGTGTCGGACACTCCGAGCGGTCGAAGGAGCCGATCGAGCCGCGGCTTTCGCTGCAGTGGTTCGTGAAGGTCGGCCCGCTCGCGAAGGCCGCCGGGGACGCGGTGCGCGACGGCCGCGTGAACGTCCACCCGGCGGAGATGGAGAAGCGCTACTTCGACTGGGTCGACAACCTGCACGACTGGTGCATCTCGCGCCAGCTGTGGTGGGGCCACCGCATCCCGGTCTGGTACGGCCCGAACGACGAGGTCGTCTGCGTCGGACCGGACGAGGAGCCGCCTTCGGGTGAGGGCTGGACCCAGGACCCGGACGTCCTCGACACCTGGTTCTCGTCGGGCCTGTGGCCGTTCTCCACCCTCGGCTGGCCGGAGAAGACCCCGGACCTGAACAAGTTCTATCCGACGTCGGTGCTGGTCACCGGCTACGACATCCTGTTCTTCTGGGTCGTGCGGATGATGATGTTCGGCCTCTACGCCACCGGCGAGGCGCCGTTCAAGACCATCGCGCTGCACGGCATGGTCCGCGACCAGTTCGGCAAGAAGATGTCGAAGACCGCGGGCAACGGTGTCGACCCCATCGAGTGGATGGACCGCTACGGCACCGACGCGCTGCGCTTCACCCTCACGCGGGGCGCCAACCCTGGTACCGACGTGCCGATCGGCGAGGAGTGGGTCGCGGGCTCCCGGAACTTCACCACGAAGCTCTGGAACGCCACCAAGTTCGCGATGATGAACGGCGCGGACGCGAACGCCCCGCTGCCCGCGGCCGCCGAGCTCACCGAGGCCGACCGCTGGATCCTCGGCAGGCTCGGCAACGTCGTCGACGAGGTCACCGGTTACCTGGCGGACTACCAGTTCGCGAAGGCCACCGACACGCTCTACCAGTTCACCTGGACCGAGCTGTGCGACTGGTACCTGGAGCTGTCGAAGGTTCAGGTCTTCCAGGGTGACGAGGCCCGCGTGACGGCGACGCGCGCGGTGCTGGGACACGTGTTCGACACGGTGCTGAAGCTGCTGCACCCGTTCATCCCGTTCATCACCGAGAAGCTGTGGACGGCGCTGACCGGCCGTGAGTCGCTGGTGGTCGCCCCGTGGCCGGTGGCCGACGCCTCGTACGCCGACCCCGTGGCGGACAAGCGGATCGCGGACGTGCAGAAGCTGGTCACCGAGGTCCGCCGGTTCCGCGCGGACCAGGGCCTCAAGCCCAGCCAGAAGGTGGCCGCGCGGCTGTCCGGCGACGGGTTCGCCGAGCTCACCGGGCACGACGAGCCGATCCGTTCGCTGGTCCGGCTCACCCAGCCCGAGGACGGCTTCGCGCCGAGCGCGTCGCTCGAGGTCGGTCTGTCGGCCGGTGTGGTGACCGTCGAACTGGACCTGTCCGGCACCATCGACGTCGCCGCGGAGCGCAAGCGCCTGCAGAAGGACCTCGGCGCGGCGGAGAAGGAACTGGCGCAGGCCGAGGCCAAACTCGGCAACCAGGCCTTCATCGACAAGGCGCCGGAGCCGGTGATCGGCAAGATCCGGGCGCGCAAGGAGACCGCGGTCGCCGACATCGAGCGCATCAACGCCCGGTTGGCCGCCCTTCCCGCCTCCTGACGAGCGCTATGAAAGGTCCTTTCCTTGCAAAATTTGCAAGGAAAGGACCTTTCATAGCACGTGCGGTGGCTCAGCGGAGGTGACGGAGGACCACGCCGGCCACCCCCACCATTCCGGTGCGGTAGGGGTGATAGGCAGCCGCGGCGAGCAGTTTCGTGTGCTGCCCGTTGATCCACGCGGCCCCGTTCGGCGCGCAGGCGTCGTGCCCGGCGGACGGACCGAACGTATCCACGAAGGTCGCCTTGCCATCGGCGGCGACGGCCTTCTCGATCGCCGAGTTCAACGCCTTCTCGACGTCGTTGAGCCAGGCGTAGTCGCCCTCGGCGAACGGCAGGATCTTCGGGCAGTAGCCGCGTTCCGGCGCGATCCGCGGGTAGCCGACGACGAGCACGTCGGCGCGCGGCGAGCGTGCGTGGATCCCGGCAAGTACCTTCTCGACGTTCTTGCCGGTGTCGGCGATCTTGACCTTGATGGTGTCGACACCGCCGACGGTGAACCTGTCCTGGCACGGGTTCCCCGTGGGATCGCTCGCGCGCAGTGACGGGCAGACGCCGACCAGCGTGCCGAAGACGTCGTGGTCGTTGCCGCCGATCCCGACCGTGACCAGGTCGGTGTTCGCGCGCAGGGCGCTGAACTGGGGCGGGTTGCTGCCGAGGGTCACGCTCTGCCGCTGCGTCATGTTGGTGGTGTCGGCGCCACCGCAGCTGATGTCGGTGAAGGAGCGGACCCGCAGGGCCGAGGCGAGGATCGACGGGTAGTTCTGCGTCGACTTGCCGCAGAAGAGGGGGTCGAGGCGGGGGAGCGGGATCAGCGGCCCGGAGGTGTAGGAATCACCCAGCGCGACGTAATTCCGGTAGGACCGCGGGGCGGCGGTGGCCGCCGTGGCGGAGGCGATCAGCAGGACGACGGTCGAGACGGCCGCGAACAGGACAGGTCTGAAGCGCATGAGGACCCCGATCTCCGGACTGGACGGCCTCTCAAAAATGAACCGGATCCGGCCTGCTCGGCGCCGCCGATCGGGTGGTCGGGCGCCGGTTTCACCCGCTTGGGGTGTCACATCGGGTGATCGTCTTCCGGCCGTCGGTAGACGAGGAGATAGCGGTAGAAGAGCAGGTTCCGGACCTTGCTTCCCGGCAGCAGCCTGGCCGCGTCGCGCCGGATCCGGTTCATCGGCGGGTAGGTCTCCGCGATCGGCGCCGTCGGCAGCGGATCGGCCCCGCCGTTGAGCCGGTCGCCCGCGTACACGAGCGCCCTGGCCACGGCGTTGACCGGGGAGGCCACGAAGGCCCGCGCGTAATCGGCGAACGTGCTGGGCCTGCCGAGGCCGAGCACGGCCAGCACACCGCCCGGGACCAGCGCTTCACGCAGCTTCGTGACCGTGTCGAACGGCACATGGTGGAGCGACGCGAGGCAGGAGATGAAGTCATACGCCGCCTCCGGCAGCTTTTCGGCGACCACGTCGGCCTGCCGGTAGGAGATCGTGCCGGGCCCCGGCGAACCGGCGGCGCCGGCGAGCTCGATCATCGGGCCGGACCGGTCGATCGCCTCGACGTGCATCCCGGTCGCCGCGAGCCGCCGCGCGAACCGCCCGCTGCCGCAGCCCACGTCCAGCGCCACGCCGGGCCCAGGAGGCAGCTGGTCGAGCAGCAGCGGGTGGTAGTGGTCGTTGTGGTTGAACCCCATGCGTCGAGAGTGCCAGGAAAAGCCGCACGTAGACTCGGTCAGACAGGCAGCAAGGGTAAGAGGAGAGTTCGTGCCGCGAGGTGACGGCCGGGATTCCGAAGATTTCAGGGAAGCCCCGGACCTGGCAGATCTGGACAGTTTCGCCGGTGTCGACGAATTGGGGGCACGCGCCCACGATCCGTCCGACGACACCGACCCGGATCTGGACGCACCCGACGCCGCGTACCAGGCGGGCGGCGGCGCCGGCGGCGGGATCGGCGGGATCGGGCAGCTGGGGGACAACCTCGCGCTCGGCCCGGTGCCGGACCTCGTCGCCCCCGAGGACGTGGAGCTCCACGAACTGGACGACCAGGGCGACGAGTTCGCCCCGGCCGACCCGAACGGGGAGCAGGCGCGCCGTGAACTGCTCGCCGTCGAGGCCGAGCTGAACCAGCGCTGGCCCGAGACCAAGATCGAGCCGTCCCTCGCCCGGATCGCGGCCCTGGTCAACCTCATGGGTGAACCGCACCGCGGCTACCCGGTACTGCACGTCGCCGGGACCAACGGCAAGGGCTCGACCGTCCGGATGATCGACGCGCTGCTGACGAGGATGGGCCTGCGCGTCGGCCGGTACACCAGCCCGCACCTGCAGCTGGTCACCGAGCGGATCGGGCTCGACGGCGCCCCCATCTCCGCCGCCGCGTACGTCGACCTGTATCGCGACGTCGCGCCGTACGTGACCATGGTGGACAACGCGGGCGGGCCCGACGCGGTGCCGATGAGCAAGTTCGAGGTGCTCACCGGCATGGCGTTCGCGGCCTTCGCCGACGCGCCCGTCGAAGCCGCGGTCGTCGAAACCGGGCTCGGCGGCTCCTGGGACGCCACCAACGTCGTCGACGGCGAAGTCGCCGTCATCACCCCGATCGGCGTCGACCACGTCGAGTACTTCGGCGGCTCGCCTGCCAAAGCCGCGGTGGAGAAGGCCGGGATCATCAAGCCCGGTAGCGTCGCGGTCATCGCCGAGCAGGACCCCGAAGTGCAGAAGATCCTGCTGGAACGCGCCGTCGAGGTCGACGCGAGCGTCGCCCGCGCGGGCAGCGAGTTCGGTGTGCTGGAGCGTGAGATCGCCGTCGGCGGGCAGATGCTGAAGCTACAGGGCCTCGGCGGGGTCTACGACGAGATCTTCCTGCCGCTGCACGGCGCGCACCAGGCCGCCAACGCCGCCCTCGCGCTGGCCGCTGTCGAAGCCTTCTTCGGCGCGGGCAAGGACAAGCAACTGGTCATCGAAGCCGTCCGCGAGGCCTTCGCCGAGGTCGAGACCCCCGGCAGGCTGGAACGCGTTCGCGCCGCGCCGACCGTGCTGCTCGACGCCGCCCACAACCCGCACGGCGCCAAGGCGCTCGCGACCACCGTCGCCGAAGAGTTCGCGTTCCGCCGCCTCGTCGCCGTGGTCGGCGTGATGGCGGAGAAGGACGCCCGCGGCATCCTGGACGCCCTCGAACCCGTCGTCTCCGAGATCGTCGTCACCAAGAACTCGTCCCCGCGCGCGATGCCGCTCGACGAGCTCAACGACATCGCCATCTCGATCTTCGGCGAAGACCGTGTCGTGGCCGAGTCCAGCCTGGCCGCCGCGATCGAAACCGCCATCGGCCTCGTCGAGCAGAGCGACGACCCCGAGGAGCCCCTGGCGGGCGGCGGCGTGCTGGTCACCGGCTCGGTCGTCACCGCGGGCGAGGCCAGGACCCTGTTCGGTAAGGAGCCGGCGTGACCGACGAAACCCCGAAGCCGCCCGCCAAGGACCCGATGAAGTCCTTCCGCGGCGTGATGGCCGGGTCCCTGATCATGGAGGGCATCACCGTCGCGCTCGCGCTGCCGGTGGTGGCGAAACTAGGCGGCGGTGTCGGCTCGCTCACCGGCTGGTCGGTGATCGTCATCGCGGTCGCGCTGATCGTGCTGTGCGGTTTTCTGAAGAAGCCCTGGGCGGTACCAGCGGTGCTCGTGCTGCAGGTCGCGCTGATCGCCTTTTTCGTCGCGCTGCCCGCCGTGGCGATCCTCGGGGTGATCTTCCTCGGGATCTGGCTGTGGCTGCTGTGGCTGCGGCGGGACGTGGCGCGGCGGATGGCGGCCGGGACGCTCCCGAGTCAGCAACAGCAACCTCAGTAGGTTCTCCAGGGTCGCCAGGGCAAAGGCGTAACTCGCGTGTCTGGACACCGCACTGGGGTGTGCGGGGTCTGATCACGCGAGTTACGCCTCCAAGCACGCGAGTTACGTCTCCGATCACGTGAGTTTCGCGCGTGATCGCGCGCTCAGCGCAGCCTCACCACCTTCAGCTCCGGTGACCTCGCGATGTCCGCGGCGCAGAACCGTCCCCGCACCCAGCCACCCCGCGAGTACAACCGCGTTTGGTCGGCGAAATGCGGTGACGTGACGTCGGCCGACTGCGAGTACGTCATGATCGTCGAGACGTCCGGGCAGGCTTTGCCGTCGAACCCGACCACCTGGACATAACTGGATCCGTGGACGACCTCGTGGTTGCCCTTGGCCGGATCCCACAGCGCCGTGATCACGTTCAGCACGCCGAGGTCACCCGGCCCGCCGTGGATCGGGATCCGTTGTCCGGCCCGGGTCACCGTCTGGTGGTCGCCGAGCCTGCCGTCGACCGGGATGCCGTTGGCGCGGAATTCCGCGAGCGTGTCACCGAAGGCCTTCTGCACGTCGGGATTCCCGGTCGCGAGGGTGTTCGGGGTGGTGACAGGCCGGTTCGGGTCGAACGGCACCTGCCAGATGCCCCGGAGCCCGCCGAGCCGGTCTCTGAACCGCTCGAAGAAGAGTGCGCCGCGGCTGTCGAGCCGGAACGTGCGGTCCCAGGAAGCCAGTGTCGTGCAGGCGTTGCCGACGGGCACCGGCCCCGACGTGGACGGAGCCTGGCCGCCGGGGAAGGCCGCGCACATCTTCGCCGTGTCGGCGGCGGCGAGTTCCGCGGTGCGGCTTCGGCCGCGGTACAGCATGTCCTTCATCGACGACGGCGTGAATCCCTTGCCGGTCATGCCTTCTTCGGTGGCGATCAACGCTTCCCGCGTCCGGTCCGACCGCTGGGTTCCGGTCGAGCCGACGATCCGGGGGAGCGGCGCGATCGGCGCACGGGCGTTGGAGAGCCAGGCACTGTCGTTGGCGTTGAGTTCGTAGTCACGTCGTTGCTGCAGCGGCAGCCGGGACGGTGCGAACAGGCCCGGTTCCAGGGAATCCGGGTCGGAACCCCAGTCGCACGACGATTTCGAACCGTCCAAAATGGAGAGTCCGGTACCGGGGAACAGTGCGCGGCCCAGCGGGGTCCCGCAGTTCGCCGCCCGCTCGTCGGTGACGTGCGGGACGACCTGGATGTCGCTGTACAACGCGTTGCCCGCCCGGTCGGCGGCGAGGGTGTTGACCCACGGGACACCCTGCGTGCGCGCGAGTGCGGTGGCGACGTCCGTGGTGCTGCGCGATCCGGCCAGCTCGAACCAGGTGTTGAGGCCGCGCAGGTTTCCGGCGTTCCCGTCGCGCAGCGCGTGGGCGGACTTCGTCGTCCACGGCGTGGGCACGCCGAACGCCGAACCGACGACCTGGCCGTACCGCGTTCCGTAGAAGGTGCGGGCGACCTGCCGCCGCTCGCCGTCCGGCTCCCGGACCTCGACCTTCACCTCGTGCGTGGTCATCTTCTCCGGTTTCCCGTCGACGAGGTAGGTCGTCGGGTCGCCGGGGGTCAGCGGCACTTCGAAGAGGCCGAACGTGATCGCCGTCGACACCGTATGCGTCCACGTGACGTCGGCGTTGTGGCCGATCTGCGGCAACGGGAGCCCCAGCAGGCTCCCGCCCGCGACGTCGAACCGGCCGGGGATGGTCAGCTGCGACTGCCAGAACCGGCGCCCGCCCTGCCACGGATAGTGCGGATTCCCGAGCAGCAGGCCGCCGCCGGACCTCGTTCCGTCGCCGCCGACGGCGATGCCGTTGCTGCCGAGCTCGCCGGTCTTCATCGTCTCGCGGAGGCCGTCGGCGATCTTCGGCGCCGACTCCGGCCCGGCGGCCGGAACGTCCTTTGTGGACGGCGGCTGGGTGCGGACGAGGTCGGCGGCGAGCAGGCCCTGCCCGCCCACCGAGGAGACGGCGTAGAAGTGCCGGTAGAAGTCGAGTTCGGTGATCGGCCGGACCCAGTCCGCGCCGCGGCACACCGGATCGGTGATGCGCTGGACGCCGGTCTGCTTCAGGTACGCGTTGTAGCCAGCGACGTATCCGGCCGCCAGCTCGCGCACCTCGGTCCGCGGGCCGTGCGGCGCGGGCCGCTCGAGAAGCCTTTCGATCACCCCGGAGTCGTTGATCCGCTGGAAGTGCAGGTCGCTGTCGAGGTTGTTCTCCGCCTCGCTCATCGCCGGATTGCCCTGTCCGCCGGCGCCGAAGTACGCGGAGCGCCGCGCGGACACCGTCAGATAGGTGTTCGCGAGTTCGCAGATGTTGTCCTTGGCCGCGGCGAACCCGTAGCCGTAGCCGAGGCCGTCGAAGTCCTTCGCCGCGATATGCGGAATGCCGTACTCGGTGTACCGGATCACCGCCCGCGACCGGCCCAGCTCGTCCGCCGACGAAACCCCGGCCGTGACGCTCGCCACCGCCAAAGCCGCCGTGAGCAGCACGAGCCCACGCTGGAATCTCCGCATCGTTCCCCCATCCGGATCGATCGTCCCCGGTGATCGACGCTACCGGCGGCGAGCGGCGGGAAGCATCGGCCGAACGGTTGAGCCGGCTACCGTCCGTTCGTTCATCACCAGGTCAACCGCCGTTGGCCCACCGGCCGTGGCCGCGGGATAGAACCGCGCCATGACCGCTTCCCACCACAACCGCCGCACGCTGCTCAAAGCCGGTCTCACCGGCGCTGGAGCCGTCGCGGGCGGCTTGCTCTTGCCAGGGGCCGCGAACGCCGTCCCGCTGCTCCGCCGTGACCGTCCGGTGCTCACCCACGGTGTCCAGTCCGGCGACGTCACCACCGGTTCCGGCATCGTCTGGTCGCGCGCCGACCGGCCTTCGCGGCTGATCGTGGAGATCTCCCGGGATCCGTCGTTCCGGCACGCGCGCGTCGTGCGCGGCCCGGTGATGAGCCCGGAGACCGGCGGCACCGGCAAGGTCCGCGTCGCCGGCCTCATGCCGGGGACCGAGGTCCACTACCGCGTCACCGCCGAAGACCTCGACGGCCGCGCTCGCAGCGAAGCCGTCACCGGCCGCTTCGCCACCGCCCCGGTCGGCCGCTCGGACGTCCGGCTGCTGTGGTCCGGCGACGTCGCCGGGCAGAACTGGGGCATCAACCCCGAACGCGGCGGGATGACGATCTACCGCGCGATGGCGGACCGCCGTCCCGATCTGTTCCTCCACTGTGGAGACACGGTCTACGCCGACGGGCCGCTCACCGAGACCGTCGCGCTGCCCGGCGGGCGCGTGTGGCGCAACATCGTCACCCCGGAGAAGGCGAAGGTCGCCGAGACGCTCGACGAGTACCGCGGCCAGTTCGCCTACAACCTCCTCGACGAGAACCTCAAGCGCTTCACCGCGAACGTGCCCGCGTATGTCCAGTGGGACGACCACGAAGTCGTGAACAACTGGTACCCGGGTGAGATCCTCGACGACCGCCCCGAATACACCGAGAAGCGCGTCGACGTGCTCGCCGCCCGCGCGTTCCAGGCGTTCCACGAATGGCACCCGATCGACCGGCGCCAGGCCGTCGACGGCCGTGTGTACCGCAACTTCCGGCACGGCTCGCGCGCCGAGGTCTTCGTGCTGGACATGCGGACCTACAAGGACGCCAACACCTCGGACCAGACCAAGCCCGGCCACGTCCTCGGCGACCGTCAGGCGCGCTGGCTCGTCGACGCGCTCGACCGCAGCACCGCCACGTGGAAGATCATCCAGGCCGACCTCCCGATCGGTCTCACCGTCCCGGACGGCAAGGCCATCGAAGGCGTCGCCAACGGACTCCCCGGCGCGCCCGGCGGCCGCGAGACCGAACTCGCCTGGGTGCTGCGGGAGATCTCGCGGCGCCGGGTGCGCAACGTCGTCTGGCTGACCGCCGACGTGCACTACACCGCGGCGCACCACTATTCGCCGGATCGCGCGTCCTTCACCGATTTCGACCCGTTCTGGGAATTCGTCTCCGGCCCGCTCAACGCCGGCGCGTTCGGCCCGAACAAGCTCGACCCGACGTTCGGGCCGGAAGCGGTGTTCGTGCACGCCCCGCCCGCCGCGAACACCTCGCCCGCCGACGGCTTCCAGCACTTCGGTGAGGTGAACATCGACGGACGGAGTGGCGTGCTCACGGTCGACCTGAGGGACGCGACCGGCGCTTCGCTGTGGTCGAAGACCCTTCAGCCCCAACGCTGAGCAGTTCCGTCAGGACCGCGATGCTGCGGTCGCCGTGCCCGGCCTCGGCGGCCCGCCGCACGAGGTCGTGCAGCGGCGACTGCCAGCCGACGTCGACGCCTTCCTCGGCCAGTTCGAGGTCGGCGGCGGCACCGGCGTGGAAGATGTCCACCGAGGCCGCGGGATCCGAGTAGTCGCGGTTGTCGATTTCCTTGGCGTACATCGGAAGCACCGAGATGATCATCTCGAACCATTTGGTGGCGTAGGGCAGGAGCGTGGCGGCTTCGAGCCCGCGCGACCGCAGCGCGGCGGCACCCTGGAAGAACCCGACCAGCGCGGGCAGCAGGGTGCCGCCGACGGCCGTTTCGTACAGCGCCGCGAGGTCGCTGTCCCCGCCGAGGTGGACGGTGTCGCCGCCCAGCACCCGCAACGTGTCCAGGTGCTCGTCGAAGACGGTCTTGTCGCCGCCGTAGTACAGCAGCGTGTCCGGCGCTCCGACAGCCGACGGCACGTTCTTGATCGCGCCGTCGAGGTAGCGCGCGCCGTGCTCCTTCGCCCATTCGGCCATGCGGCGAGCTCCCGCCGGTGAGCCGCTGTTCAGGGTCACCAGAGCGCGTCCGGTCAGGGAAGCGGGCTCCAAGGTCGCGCGCGTGTCTTCGTAGGTGGTCAGGCAGGCGATGGTCACCGGGCTCGCCCGCACCGCGTCCCCGGCCGTCGCGGCCAGGACGGCTCCCCGTGCGACGAGGGGATCGGCCTTCGAGGCCGTCCTGTTCCACACGGTGGTCGGATGCCCGGCCGCCAGGAAGGCGTCCGCCAGGGCCGAACCCATCGAACCGAGGCCCACGACGGTCACCGGCGTCTTCGGCATTTTTCGCTCCAGTCAAAGGAAATCTTCGGGATGACTCCATGCTGGGCGGTCGCGTACATTAGATCAAGTACCTACTATTTTGCCGGGTACTGACAAAAAGGTATGTGAAGCGATGACCAAGAACCGGACGTTCACCTGCGGCCTCGACGCCGCGATCGCCGTCATGGGCGGCAAATGGAAAGGCCTCATCCTGTTCGCGCTCCAGGACGGGCCGCTGCGCTTCGGGGAGCTGCGCCGCGCGGTGCCCGGTATCAGCGAGCGGGTTTTGATCCTGCAACTGCGCGAGATGGAGACCACCGGACTACTGCATCGCGAGGTGTACCACCAGGTTCCGCCGAAGGTGGAGTATTCGCTGACGGAGTTCGGGGATTCCCTCAACACCGCGATGGCCGCGCTCGGGGAGTGGGGCGAGGAGCACCTCGAACGGATCGAGGCCATTCCCTGGTCCGAAGTGAAGTGAGCCGCGAAGCACCCAGTAGGCTCCGGGCGAATAGCACGAATCCCACCCAAGGAGAAATACCGCCGTGACTGAACGCACGCTGGTCCTCGTCAAGCCCGATGGCGTCGCGCGCGGCCTCGTCGGCGAGGTCATCGCTCGCATCGAGCGCAAGGGCCTGAAGCTCGCCGCCCTCGAACTGCGCACCGTCGAGCGCTCGGTCGCCGAGGAGCACTACGCCGAGCACAAGGAGCGCCCGTTCTTCGGCGACCTCCTCGAGTTCATCACCTCGGGCCCGCTGGTCGCGATCGCCGTCGAGGGCCCCCGCGCCATCGCCGCGTTCCGTCAGCTCGCCGGCGGCACCGACCCGGTCGAGAAGGCCACCCCCGGCACCCTGCGCGGCGACTTCGCGCTGGAGACCCAGTACAACCTGGTGCACGGTTCGGACTCCCCGGAGTCGGCCGAGCGCGAGCTCAAGCTCTGGTTCCCCGAGGTCTGACAGAATCGTGGACGGCGCGGGAGCGCCGCGCCGTCCACGATCCTGGGGAGCCACGATGACACCGGACGAGTACCTGGAGCGCTTGCGGGACCTCACCGCCGGTTTCGCGCGGGTCGTGCGCACCGGGGACCACGCCGCGCCCGTGCCGTGCTGCGGGGAGTGGCGCCTGCGTGACCTGGCCGTCCACCTCGGCAACGTCCACCGCTGGGCGGCCGGGATCGTGCGCACCGGCGACCCCGGCCCGCAGGACCTCGAAGCCGAGCCGGACGGGGATCTCGCCGCCTGGTACCGCGAAAGCGCGGACGAACTCATCGAGGCGTTGCGTGAAGCCTCCCCGCACGACGGTGCCTGGAACTTCACCGCCGCCGACAAGACCAAGGCCTTCTGGTTCCGCCGCCAGGTCCACGAGACCGCGGTGCACCTGCTCGACGCGCACCGCTCGGCAGGGACCGGCTACACCCTGGACCCGTCCCTCGCCGCCGACGGCGTGGACGAGGTCCTCCTCGCCATGCTGCCGAAGGTGAAACGCTGGCACACTCCGCCGACGGTCACCGTTCCGTTGCTGCTGAAGACCTCCGACACCGGAGACGCCTGGTTGATCACACCGCCGGGTGATACCGACGTTCCCGGCTCACGGCGGGCGGACCCCGCCGAGGCCGCGGGCGCCGTCGTCGAAGGGCCCGCGGAGGAGCTGGATCTGCTGCTGTGGCAACGGATCGAACTCGCCGCTTCGGGTATCAAGATCACCGGTGACGTAGAGGCGGCCGAGACCTTCCTCGCCGGGCCGGTCACGCCCTGACCTTCGCGCCCTACGCCGTTCGGTTCACGTTCACCTCGGGGTCTTCTCCTGGCGGCTCGCGTCCGCTGTGCTGAGCGATGCTGCCTATCACTCGATCGTGGGGTAATTCGTGAGAAATTCACGCCTGTTGCTGCTCGCTGCCCTGCTGCCCGGATTGTTCGTCGCCGCACCGGCGCACGCCGATCCCTTGGCCGCTCCGCTCGGTCCGGCGCCCGTCGAAGCCGCCCCCGCGGCCTCCTCGGCGAAGGAGGGGCCGTCCGCGTACGCCGTGGCCGCGCCCGACGACGGACTCGTCACCACCAGCGCGACTTCGCGCGTGGCACCGGGTCTGAGCCTCACCGAGTTCGACCGCTACGACCCGGCGGGCTGGATCCGCGGCGACACCCTCGCCGTCGACCTCACCAGCAAGACCCTCAAGCCGACGTATCTCAGCCCTGGCACGGTTTCCGCGCGGACACCGCTTTCGCAGCAGGTCGCCAGGTCCGGTGCGGTCGCCGGGGTCAACGGCGACTTCTTCGACATCAACGCCAGCGGCGCGCCGATCGGCGTCGGCATCGACGCCGGGAAACTCCAGACGGCGCCCGCGCGCGGCCACAACCTGACCGCGTCGATCACCGAGGAAGGCAAGGCACGGCTCGCGGAGGTGTTCCTCGACGCGTCGGTCACCCTTCCGGACGGCCGGGTCGTGCCCGCGTCGAACTTCAACAGCCCCGTGCTGAGCGGTGACGCGATCGGCGTCTACACGCCGTTGTGGGGCGCGTCCTCGCGGCGGACCTCGGTCGCGGGCGCCCGGCGGGTCGTCGAGGTCGAGGTCTCCGACGGCGTCGTCACGCAGGTGCGGCCGCAGCCCGCGGACGGCCCGATCGCGGCCGGCGCGACGGTCCTGCTCGCCCGTGACGGCGGCGTGGACACGTTGTCCGGCTTGAAGACCGGCGACCGGGTGGGGGTCACGTACGCGCCGAAGAGTGACGCGGGCAAGCTGTCCGTCTCGATCGGCGGCAACAAGGTCCTGCTGCGCGACGGCGCGGTCCAGCCGGTCGACAACGTCGCGATGCATCCCCGGACCGCGGTCGGGTTCTCGGCCGACGGCACGAAGATGTGGCTGGCGACGGTCGACGGCCGTCAGGCGGACAGCCGCGGCATGACGGAGCTGGAACTCGCGCGCCACATGAAGTCGCTCGGCGCGGACGACGCCCTCAACCTCGACGGCGGCGGCTCGTCGACCATGCTCGCCCGTGAAGTGGGGGAGAAGACGCCGCTGGTCCGCAACTCGCCGTCGGACGGCGGGGAACGCCTGGTGCCCAACGGGATCGGCGTCGCGACCACACCGGGAAGCGGACGCCTGACCGGATTCGCGCCCCGTCCCGCGCAGGACACCGCCGACGCGACGCGCGTGCTCTCCGGGCTGACGCGGAAACTCGCCGCGGGCGGTCACGACGAGACCGGCGCCGCCGTCGATGGCAAGGTCCAGTGGCTCAGTACGAATCCGATCCGTGGCACCGTGACCGACGGTGTGTTCACCGCGCACGCCGACCGGCTCCGGCCGGACGCGCCCGCGGACGTCGACGTCTACGCGAAACGCGGCGGTGTCATGGGCAAGGCCACGCTGAACGTCCTCGGCTCCCCGGTCCGTCTTGGCACGAGCACCGAGCAGGTCGCACTGTCCGGCGAGGGCGCGAAGAGCACCTTCAAGGTGTTCGGTTACGACGCCGACGGTTACGGCACGTGGATCGAGCCCGACGACGTCAAACTCGATTACGACCCCGCGGTGGTGAAGATCGAACCGTCCGGTGACGGGTTCGCGGTCACCGCGCTCAAGGCGTCGGGCGCTTCGGCGATCACCGCCACCGCCGGCGGGAAGGTGACGCATCTGGCGGCTTCCGTGGGCACGGAATCCCGCGTTGCGTCCCCACTGGACGGCCCGGCGGGCTGGTCCGCCAGTGTCTTCCCGGCCGTCGTCGGCGCCGCGCTTTCCGAGGCACCCGGCCGGGACGGCGGACGCGGTCTCGCGCTGGACTACCGGCTGAACGGAACCAACGCCACGCGCGCGGCGTACGTCAACTCGGCGGCGCCGATCGCGCTGCCCCCCGGCACGCAGCGGGTCGGTCTGTGGGTCAACGGCGACGCGAAGGGTGCCTGGCTGCGGGCGGAACTCCGTGACGCCGCCAACGTCCCGTCCGTCGTGGATCTGTCGCTGAGCGTCGACTGGACGGGCTGGCGCTACGTGCGCGCGGCCATCCCCGCCGGGCTTCCCGACGGGCAGCGGCTGACGAAGTTCTACGCCGTCGAGAACGTCCCGGCTCAGCAGTACGAGGGACGTTTGGTCTTCGACGACCTCACCTTCGAGGTCGCACCCGCGGCCGCCGTCCCCGCCGATCCGGCCCCGCGCGACCCGGCGCTGATCACCGACGGCACCGCGACCGGCGGCCTGCGGATCGCCGTGGTCAGCGACGCGCAGTTCACCGCCGACCAGCCCGACGGCCCGCTGGTCGCCCAGGCCCGGCGCGCGCTGCGCGAGGCGGTGGCGGCGAAACCGGATCTCGTGCTGATCAACGGCGACTTCGTCGACCGCGGCACGGCGGCCGACTTCGTGCTGGCTCGCTCGATCATCGATGAGGAACTGGCCGGCAAGGCGCCCTGGTACTACGTTCCGGGCAACCACGAAGCCGACGGCGGGCACGGGCTCGCGGAGTTCCAGGCGGCGTTCGGGGAGACCCATCGCGTCGCCGATATCGCCGGGATCCGGCTGGTGCTGATGGATTCCTCGCGCGGTTCGCTGCGCGCGGGCGGGTTCGACCAGATCCGGATGCTGCGCGAGGCGCTCGACGGCGCGAAGGCGGACAAGCGGATCCGCGGCGTGGTCGTCGCGATGCACCATCCGGTCAAGGATCCGAGCCCCGCCGGGAACTCGCAGCTGGCCGACCGCAAGGAAGCCGCCATGCTGACCGGCTGGATGACCGCCTTCGAACGCGAATCCGGGAAGCAGGCGGCCGCGATCGCCTCACACGCGGGCGTGTTCGACCTTTCGCGGGTCGACGGCGTGCCGTATCTGGTGAACGGCAACTCCGGGAAGTCGCCCGCGGCGGCCCCCGGTGACGGCGGGTTCGTCGGCTGGACGATGGTCCGGTTCGAACCGGGGGACAGGGCGCAGCCGGTGCGGTTCGAGACGCGGCCGAACGTCGACGCGCTGACGGTCTCCGGACCTTCGTCGCTGGCTCGTGGGGAGAAGGCGGACATCCGGGCCGTGGTGACGCAGGGAGCACGTCAGGTGCCGGTCTCGTACCCGGTCAGCGCGGACTGGAAGGGCGGCTGGGGTACGCATGTCGCCGGCGGGTTCCTGCCCGCGATGCCCTGGGACGTCGCGTCGTTCGACCCGGCGACCGGGGTGCTGACCGCGCTGCGGCCCGGGACGGCGAACCTGTCGGTCACCGTCAACGGGGTCACGCGGAGCCTCTCGGTCACCGTGGGCTGAAAGCGTCCTTCACCGCATTACACGCTATGAAAGGGCCCTTCACCGCGTCGCACGCGGTGAAGGGCCCCTTCAGCCCACGAGCGTCAGGCGGCTTCGTGCTCCTCTTCGACCGACCCCGGCAGCGCCGGACCCCGCGGCGGGATCGCCTCGGCGTCGGCCGGGTCCACCTTCCGCACCGAACCGTCGGCAGCGGACTGCGCGATCGCGAGCATCGAGGCCAGCGCGTCCTGGATCTGCTGCTGTTCCCGCTCCGGGATGAGGCTCAGTTCGATCAGCACGCTGCCGTTGCCGAGCAGCCCGTAGCCGTTGCGCGCGATACCCTGGTACGAACCGCCGGGGTATTGCGAGACATAGCCGCCGTTGGCGTCGATCGACCGCTGCACCACGACCGCGACCTGCTTCGCGAAGTCCACATCGGACGGTTTCACGCCCGGATGCGTCGGCCACATCGTGGAAGCGGTGATCTCCTTGCCGTTGGCGTCCCGGTAACGGCCCTGCATGTGGTAGTCGACCATGATGTCCGGCTTGAACGACGCGTTCCGTCGCTGGATCAGGCCCGCTTCGGTGGCCGGATTGTCCTTCGGTGCCACGGCCGGGTCGTGGTAGCGGTTGATGTCGTACCCCTTGCCCTTCTCACCGTATTCGGGAGTGGCGTCGGGGTCGTAGTTGTAGCGCCAGTCGCGCTCGTGCCCGTCGGGGTTGGCGCGCACGACGATGTCCACGGTCACCTTCGCCAGCAGCTTCTGCGCCCACGGGCTGTGCCCGACCCCGACCTTGCGCAGGAATTCGAGCGCGGCGGGAGTTCCGAGCGGCTCGTCGCCATGCTGCTGGGTGACGTACTGGATCCGCGTCTTGCCATGACCGACCCTGGCCGCCCACACCGGACGGCCCTCGTTGCTGCGGCCGATCCTGTCCACCCGGATCTTGCCGTGGCTGAGCGCCGCCAGCTTGTGCAGTTCGAAGGCCAGCTTGGCGGTGGACGGCCGCGGGTCCACAGTGGCCGCACCGGTCTCCGCCGCTTGGGCGGCGGGCGCCACCAGGAGCCCGGCGCTGACGAAAACGGACAACAGGGCGATTCTGGGCTTGAGACTCATGGACGGTGAGTATCGACGAGCGGGCAACGGCCGACAAGGGGCCGGATAAACCGGTCGAATTCTGTCGGTGGCAGGTCCTAGGGTGCCTACCGTGGGTGACTCAGAGCACGAACCGGCGATGGTGCAGGCGAAGGCGTTGGTCAAGCGATTCGGCGATTTCGAGGCCGTCCGCGGGATCGACGTCGAGGTCCGGCCGGGGGAGGCGTTCGGCTTCCTCGGGCCCAACGGCGCGGGCAAGTCCTCCACCATGCGGATGATCGCGAGCGTCTCCCCGCGCACCGACGGTGACCTGCGGGTCCTCGGGATGGATCCGGACGTCGAGGGGCCGAAGATCCGAGCCCGGCTCGGGGTGGTGCCGCAGCAGGACAACCTGGACACCGAGCTCACCGTCCGGCAGAACCTGCAGATCTACGGCCGCTACTTCGGGCTTTCCCGGTCGCACGTGCGGAGCAAGGCCGAGGAGCTGATGGAGTTCGCCCAGCTCACCGACCGGGCGAACGCGGAGGTCGATTCGCTCTCCGGCGGGATGAAGCGGCGGCTGACCATCGCGCGGTCCCTGGTCAACGACCCGGAGCTGCTGCTCCTCGACGAGCCGACGACGGGGCTCGACCCGCAGGCCCGCCATCTGTTGTGGGACCGGCTGTTCCGGCTCAAGGCCGGCGGGACCACGCTCATCATCACCACGCACTACATGGACGAGGCGGAGCAGCTCTGCGACCGGCTGGTCGTGATGGACAACGGCCGGATCGCCGCCGAAGGCTCGCCCGCGGACCTGATCAGCCGGTACTCCACCCGCGAGGTCGTGGAGCTGCGCTTCCCGAACGGCGAGCAGGAGTCGGCCGCGAAGCGGATCGAAGGCCTCGCCGAACGCGTCGAGGTGCTGCCGGACCGTGTCCTCCTCTACACGATGACCGGTGAGGCCACCCTCGAACAGGCGCACGCGCGCGGGCTGCGTCCGCTGTCGAGCCTGGTCCGCCGCAGTTCGCTGGAGGACGTCTTCCTCCGCCTCACCGGCCGGACGCTGGTGGACTGATGACCACCGCGCAGACGAAGGCGTCGACGGGCCGCGTGGTCTCGCGCTGGGCGGGAGCCTGGCTGCGGGTCGAGGGCCATTGGATGTGGTACCGCCGGTATTGGGTGTCCACTTTGTACTCGACAGGCCTGCAACCGGTGCTCTTCCTGGCCGCGATGGGGCTCGGGTTCGGTTCACAGGTCCAGGCCGGCGCGGCGACGGGCGGGTTCTCGTACCTGGAGTACGTCGCCCCCGCGCTGCTCGTGGCGGGTGCGGCGCAGCTGGCGGTGGGGGAGTCGAGCTACCCGGTGCTGTCGGGGTTCAAGTGGCAGCAGGACTACATCGCCGTCACCGCCACCCCGATCACGCCGGGACAGGTGCTCGGCAGTCAGATCATGTGGGTGAGCCTGCGGCTGACCTTGGCGGGCACGATCTACGCCGTCATCGCGGCGCTCTTCGGCTCCTGGACGAGCTTCGGCGTGCTCGCCGTCATCCTGATCGGGACGCTCACCGGGATCGCGTGCGGCACGCCGGTGATGGCGCTGGCCGCGACCACCTACGACGAGGGCACCCGGTTCGGTCTCGTGTTCCGGTTCGTCCTGATCCCGATGACGTTGTTCTCCGGCACGTTCTTCCCCATCACCGAACTGCCGGCCCCGCTGATGTGGATCGCCTGGGTCTCCCCGCTGTGGCACGGCAACGAGGCGGCGAGGGCGGTCAGCCTCGGCACCGTCGGCCCGCTCGCCACGCTGGGCCACCTCGCCTTCCTGGTCGTGCTGGCCGGGGTGGGCTGGGCGCTGGCGCACAAGTACTTCTACCGACGGCTGGTGGTCTGAAATGGCGGTGCTCACCGAAGCCCCGCGTCGCGGGGTGCTGCTGCGCATCCTGCCGTCCGCGCTGTACAGCGGGCGGTCGACGGCGGTGCTGGAGCGCACCTTCCTGACGTATTCGCACGCCTGGATGCTGTTCGTGTCCGGCGTCTTCGAGCCGCTGTTCTATCTGATGGCCTTCCAGCTCGGCTTCGGCAAGCTCGTCGGCGAGGTCGTGGGGCCCGGCGGGCAGGCGATGAGCTACGTCGCCTTCGTCGCGCCCGGCCTGCTCGCGGCGTCGGCGATGAACGGCGCGATCCTCGACTCGACGTACAACCTGTTCTTCAAGCTGAAGTACGCCAAGCTGTACGACGCCATGCTCGCCACCCCGATCGGGCCGCTGGACATCGCGCTCGGCGAGGTCGGCTGGTCGGTGCTGCGCGGCGGGATCTACTCGGCGACCTTCCTCGGCGTGATGACCGTGATGGGGCTGCCCGGCTCGTGGTGGGCCCTGCTGATGATCCCGGCGGCGCTGCTGATCGCGATGGCGTTCTCGGCCATCGGCATCGTGCTGGTGACCTTCCTGCGGTCGGTGTCGCAGTTCGACTACATCAACCTCGTGCTGATGCCGCTGTTCCTGTTCTCCACGACGTTCTACCCGCTGTCGGTGTACCCGGCGGGGATCCAGTGGATCGTGCAGGTCTTCCCGCTGTACCACGGGATCGAGCTGATGCGCGGCCTCTCGGCGGGCGTCCTGTCGTGGAGCATGCTCGGGAACGTGGCGTATCTGGTGGCGCTGGCGGCGGTCGGGATCTACGCGTCCTCGAAGCGGTTCGGCAAGCTCCTGCTGCGCTGACCGGTCAGCGGGCCGGGTTCGCGCCCGTTCGCCGCGGCGCCACCGCGGCCAGCGCGTCGACCATGCCGTGCCCGTAGAAGCCGTTGAACCCCGCGTAACCGGTGCAGTACGCGTCCTGGGAGCCGTCACCGGTCAGGTCGTAGTCGGCGGGGCACGTGATCGGGGTGGCCTGGGCGTCCAGCGTCCGCCTCAGCTGGCGCGCGCTGTAGCCTGGATGCTTCGACGCGAGCAACGCCGCGACCCCGGCGACGTGCGGCGCGGCCATCGACGTCCCGCACAGCGGCGCGTAGCCGCCGGGAACGGTCGAGAGCACGCACCGCCCGGCCTCGCCGCCGGGAGCGGTCACGTCGATCACGCCCAGCCCGTACGAGCTGTAGCCGGCCTTGACCCGCTCCTCGCTCACGGACGACACCGCGACGACGTCACGCAGGCCGGCGGGCAGCGCCTGGCAGCCTTCGGAGCCGGACCGGGCACCCGAGCGCGGCGATGGCACCAGCTCGGCGGCCTCGTTGGTCGCCGCCGCGATGCTGAGGGTGCCCGCCGAGGTCGCGTACTCGACGGCGCGGGCCATGACCTCGTTGACCACGCCCCGCTCGTCGTTGTGGGCGCACGAGAGCGACCACGGGTCGACGAAGTAGCTGCTGTTGGTCACGGCCATGCCCTGTGAGGCGGCCCACATCAGGCCGCAGACGGCGGCTTCGGGGTCGGCGTACCCGCGGTCGTCGATCACCTTCACCGAGGCGATCCGGACGCCGGGCGCCACCCCGGTGATGCCTTTGCCGTCGTCGGCCGCGGCGATGATCCCCGCGACGTGGGTGCCGTGCACCGACGTCGTCGCGGCCCAGTTCCGGTCGGGCACGCCGGTCAGGCAGCCCGCGGACTTCCCGGGGTCGAGGGCGCCCGCCAGTTCTGGATGGGCGGAGTCGATACCGGAGTCGAGGACGCCCACGACGACGTCCCGGTCGCCCGGTTCGATCTCCCTGGCCCTGTCGGCGCCGATCGCGCGCATGTCCCACTGCTCGCCGGAGCGGTCGGCGGAGGGGACCTTCGCCGGATCCGTCGGCTGGAGTTCGGCGCGAGCGGGCGCCGACCTGGCCGGTGACGTGCCGTTGGCGCGCTGCACCGCCAGCCGTTCCGCCTGCGCGCTGAACGCGGCGGCGGGCCGGACCAAGTCGGCGAAGGCACGGTCGGCCGAGGTCGCCACGGCCACCGCTATCTGCGGATAGTAGGTCGTCGTGCTGCCGCAGCCGCCGTCGATGGCGGCCCTGGCCTCGGCCTCGGAAGTGCCCTTGTCGAAGGCGACGACATAACGCAGCGCCCGTCCCTGGGGATGGCACGATGGCTCGGCCTCGGCCGTCGCCACAGCGGCGACCGAGCCGCAGAGCGCCACCAAGGCGCACACGGCCGCTCGCAGGGACCGCCCCAGCAGGGACACCGGACCTCCCACCGGAGAACATCGGACAACGAGGGCACCGAGGCCTACGCTTCAGTACCCCCGAGCGGCACGCTAGCCACCCTCGGCCGGGCCGACAAGCTCTTCCGCGAAGTTCGCTCGGCCGGTGGCCGCGGCGCGCCCGGGAGGCGGCTCTGTGGCACCGAGTACACCGGAGTGGGGCCGGTGTGTGGGATACTCGCGGTGGCCGCTGGCCGACGGGCACACGTGAGAGGTGGCGCTCGCGGTCTCGTGGCCCGGTGGTGTGCTGCACATCCTCCACACGCGTCGCCGCTGTATGCGGCTCGACGACGTGGCGGGCGGCCCGATGTCGCGAACGTGGCCAGCGCTCCGCCGAGCAGACCTTCAGCCGTACGCGGCGCCCGGACAACCCCGGCGCCGTCGCGGTGCCGGGCAAGGATTCCCGCTGCTGGTGACCACCACGGCGGAACGAACAGAAAGGGGCCCCTGCGCGGCCGCGTCGAGCCGGTGAGAGCCAGCCGACGCGCCCGGGGGCGGAGGAGATATATGTCGAACGCGGACACACCCGCCGTCACCGGCGGGAATACCGCCACACCCATCGCAAGCCAGCTGGGCGAACTGCCTCCCCGGATCCGGGTGCACGCGCTGGCGAAGCTGCTGGGGACCAACAGCCGTGAACTGATGGCCAAGCTCGGTGAGCTCGGCGAAACCGTCCGGAGCGCGCAGTCCAGCGTCACGCGTGAGGTGGCGCACAAGCTCGCCGAAGCCCTCGCCGGCGGAGACGAGCCCGAAAGCGCCGAGGCGGCCCCTGCCGCCGAAGCTCCCGTCGCCGAGACCCCGGCGGCTCCCGAGACCAAGCCCGAGGCCGAGCCGGAGCCCGCTCCGCAGGTGGAGGCCCCTTCGCGGCGTGTTCCGCCCGCGCTCGCCGCCCCGGTGACGCCGGAGCCGCCGCAGGCGACGACCAGGCCCGCGAAGGCCTCCGTGCACGTCCCGGTGTTCGCCGCGCCGTCGCCGGTGTTCCTGCCGCCGGAGCCCGTCGCGGCGAAGCCGGCCCGCAAGCCGGAGCCCGCCTTCACCCCGACCGAGGAAACCGCCTCCGACGAGGACGAGACGCAGACCGAGCAGGCCGAAGGGCACGGCACCGACGAGGACGGTGACGACGCCAACAGCCGTCGCCGCCGTCGTCGTGGACGCCGTGGGCGCGGCCGGGGCAAGGGCGGCGACGAGAGCTCGGACTCGGCCGAGTCCGAGAACGAAGACGAGCAGCCCGAAGCCCCGCGTAACCGTCAGCAGCGGGCGAAGGACAAGGCCGCCGAGACCGAGGAGACCGCGGGCGAGACCGCCGAAGAGGCGTCCGCCGAGGCCGATTCGGACAACGACGGCGATTCGGACGGTGGCAGCAAGCGCCGCCGTCGCCGCCGCCGCCGTAAGGGCGGGGACGACGACAACGCCGAAGCCACCAGCGACGACCCGCCCAACACGGTCGTCCACGTGCGCCAGGCCAAGGCCGCCGAGACCGAACGTCCCGCCAGGGACGAGGTCCGCAGCGTGCGCGGCTCGACCCGGCTCGAGGCCAAGCGCCAGCGCCGCCGGGACGGCCGCGAGGCGGGCCGTCGTCGTGCGCCGATCCTGTCCGAGGCCGAGTTCCTCGCCCGCCGCGAGTCGGTCGAGCGCACCATGGTCGTCGCCGAGAAGGGTGACTCCACGCAGATCGGCGTGCTCGAGGACGGCGTCCTGTGCGAGCACTTCGTGACCTCGTCGGGCACCGGCTCGATCGTCGGCAACGTGTACCTCGGCCGCGTGCAGAACGTGCTGCCGTCGATGGAGGCCGCCTTCATCGACATCGGCCGCGGCCGCAACGCCGTGCTGTACGCCGGTGAGGTCGACTGGGACGCCGCCGGACTCGAGGGCAAGGCCCGCAAGATCGAGCAGGCGCTCTCCACCGGTGACTCCGTGCTGGTCCAGGTCACCAAGGACCCGGTCGGGCACAAGGGCGCCCGGCTGACCACACAGATCTCGCTGCCGGGTCGGTTCCTGGTCTACGTGCCCGCGGGCGGTGCCACCGGTATCTCCCGGAAGCTCCCGGAGAACGAGCGCCGCCGCCTGAAGGACATCCTCAAGCGCATCGTCCCCGAGGACGCCGGTGTGATCATCCGCACCGCGTCCGAAGGCATCAGCGAGGAGGAGCTGGACCGCGACGTCCGCCGCCTCAAGGCGCAGTGGGACGTCATCAAGGAGAAGGCCGAAGCGGGCAACGGCGGCAAGAAGAACAGCGCCCCGGTGATGCTCTACGAGGAGCCGGACCTGCTGGTCAAGGTCGTGCGCGACCTGTTCACCGAGGACTTCGCCAAGCTGGAGATCCAGGGCGACAAGGCCTGGGACACCATCTACAACTACGTCCAGCACGTGGCGCCGGACCTGGCGGATCGCGTCAAGCGGTACACGGGCACCGGTTCGGCCTTCGCCGACCACCGGATCGACGAGCAGATCACCAAGGCGCTGGACCGCAAGGTCTGGCTGCCCTCGGGCGGCTACCTCGTCATCGACCGCACCGAAGCGATGACGGTCATCGACGTCAACACCGGCAAGTTCACCGGATCGGGTGGCAACCTCGAAGAGACGGTGACCAGGAACAACCTGGAGTCGGCGGAGGAGATCGTCCGCCAGCTCCGGCTCCGGGACATCGGCGGCATCATCGTCATCGACTTCATCGACATGGTGCTCGAATCCAACCGTGAGCTCGTGCTGCGACGGCTGACCGAATGCCTCGGCCGCGACCGCACGCGTCACCAGGTCGCCGAGGTCACCTCGCTCGGCCTGGTGCAGATGACCCGCAAGAAGATCGGCACCGGGCTGCTCGAGGCGTTCTCGACGCCGTGTGAGCACTGCAAGGGCCGCGGCGTGGTCGTCTCGACCGAGCCGCAGCGCACCGCTGGTGGCGGCAACGGCCACAACCACGGCGGCAGCGGCGGTGGCGGCGGCAAGGAGCAGGGCTCCCGCCGGTCCCGCGGCCGGGGCAAGGGCGAGGACCAGGGTCAGAACGAACCCGCCGCGGCCAAGGTCGAGGCGCCGGCGCCCGCTCAGCGCGAGTCGGTGGTTTCGGCGGTCCAGGCCGTGGCCAACGCCACCAAGGCGGCCAAGGGCGAGCACTCGCACGAGGCCACCGAGAACGTCGAGGGCGCCGCGCTCAACGGCCACGCCCCGCAGGCGGCTGAACAGCCCGCTGAGCCGGTGGCGGCGGTTTCGGAGCCCGTAGCCGACGCGACCGTCGAACAGGCGGCCGAGGCGGCTTCCGAGCCGGTCCGGGAGCCGGTCGCCGAGGCGCCCGCGACCGAACTCGCCGGTGAGCCGGTGACGACTTCGGACGACGAGGCTCCGGCCGTGCGTGAAGAAGAGATCGCCGTCGTCGCGGAATCCGGCCCGGAGCCCGAAGCACCCGAGGTTCCGGTGACCGCTGAGACTGTTGTGACGGAAGAGGTTTCCGCGCCCGAGGCCCCGGTGGCCCAGGAGGAGACCGAGCCCGAGGTGGACGTCCCGGCCCCGGCCGTGCGCTCCACGACCCGCCGTCGTCCGCGACGGGCGGCCTCACGGCCGGCCGGTCCGCCGGTCAAGGCGTCGGAAAAGAGCTAGTGAACACCTAGGGGCACCCCGGTGTGATCGCACCGGGGAGCCCCACGTAACCTATAGAACGGCCCGCCACTTAGCGGCGGGCACCTTGCGCAGAATCTGCCCACCGAGAATTTCTTGATGGGCCGGGTCACGCAAGCCCCCACCCGTTGTCGAGTAAGCAGGAGACTTCCGTGTCGGCGTACGCGATCGTCAAGACTGGCGGCAAGCAGTACAAGGTGGCCGTCGGCGACGTCGTCGAGGTCGAGAAGCTCGAAGGCGAGCCGGGTACCGAGCACACCTTCCCCGCAGTCCTTTTTGTGGACGGTGGCGACGTCACCACGGACGCCGACGCGCTGGCGAAGGTCTCGGTCACCGGCAAGGTCGTCGAGCAGACCAAGGGTCCGAAGATCCGGATCCACAAGTTCAAGAACAAGACCGGCTACCACAAGCGCCAGGGTCACCGGCAGAAGCTGACCCGCGTCGAGGTCACCGGCATCTCCAAGTAGGACTTTCTCCGGATCTTCGTCAGAAAGAGGACTGAGCCATGGCTCACAAGAAGGGTGCGTCCAGCTCCCGCAACGGTCGCGATTCGAACGCGCAGCGGCTGGGCGTCAAGCGTTACGGCGGTCAGGAAGTCAACGCGGGCGAGATCTTGATCCGCCAGCGTGGCACCAAGTTCCACCCCGGCGTGAACGTCGGCCGTGGCGGCGACGACACGCTGTTCGCGCTGGCCGCCGGTGCGGTCCAGTTCGGCGAGAAGCGTGGCCGCAAGACGGTCAACATCGTGCCGACCGAAGCCTGAGTTCCGGCTTCGAGTTAGAACCTCTGACGAGGGGTGGGCCGGAATATCCGGGCCCACCCCTCGTTTGTTTTATGTATCCCCTTTTTCTCGAGAGTGAATAGAGGCAAGTCATGGCGTCCCGGTTCGTGGACCGAGCGGTGATCCATCTGGCCGCCGGCGACGGTGGGAACGGCTGCGCCTCGGTGCACCGCGAGAAGTTCAAGCCCCTCGGCGGCCCGGACGGCGGCAACGGCGGCAACGGCGGCGACGTGCTGCTGGTCGTCGACCCGAACGTCCACACGCTGCTCGACTTCCACTTCCGCCCGCACGCCCGCGCCGGCAACGGCAAGCTGGGCCAGGGCGGCAACCGCGCCGGTGCCGCGGGGGAGACGCTGGAGATGCGCGTCCCGTCCGGCACCGTCGTGATGACCGAGGACGGCGAGATCCTGGCCGACCTGGTCGGCCCCGGCACCACCTTCGTCGCCGCGCAGGGCGGCCGCGGCGGTCTCGGCAACGCCGCGCTGGCCTCCAAGGCCCGCCGGGCCCCCGGATTCGCGCTGCTGGGCGAGCCGGGGGAGTCCCGCGACCTCGTCCTTGAGCTGCGCTCGGTCGCCGACGTCGGTCTCCTCGGCTTCCCGTCCGCGGGCAAGTCTTCGCTGATCTCGGTGCTTTCGGCCGCCAAGCCGAAGATCGCCGACTACCCCTTCACCACGCTGGTGCCGAACCTGGGCGTGATCACCGCCGGCTCGACCGTGTTCACCATGGCCGACGTCCCGGGGCTGATCCCCGGCGCGAGCGAAGGCAAGGGCCTCGGCCTCGACTTCCTGCGCCATATCGAACGCTGCGCGGTGCTGGTGCACGTCGTCGACTGCGCCACCTTCGAGCCGGGGCGCGACCCGCTGTCCGACATCGACGCTCTTGAAGAAGAGCTCGCCCGCTACACCCCGAGCCTCGGCGGCGACCTCGCCGACCGGCCGCGCGTGGTGGTGCTGAACAAGATCGACATCCCGGACGCCGCCGAACTCGCCGAGTTCGTGCGCCCGGAACTGGAAGCCCGCGGGCTCAGCGTGTTCGAGATCTCCACGGCGTCGCGGCAGGGCCTGAAGGAACTGACCTACGCGCTCGCCGCCGTCGTCGAGAAGTACCGCGCCGACCAGCCCGCCCCCGAGCCGGCGAAGGTCGTGCTCCGGCCGATGGCCGTCGACGACGCCGGCTTCACCGTCGAGCACGACCCGGAGGAGGAAGGCGCGTTCATCATCCGCGGCTCCCGCCCGGAACGGTGGATCCGGCAGACCAACTTCGGCAACGACGAAGCCGTGGGTTACCTCGCGGACCGGCTCAACCGGCTGGGCGTCGAGGAAGTGCTGGCACGCAAGGGCGCCGTACCCGGCAGCCCCGTCACCATCGGCGACGTCCAGTTCGAGTGGGAGCCGTCGACCCCGGCCGGGGTCGCGGTGCACCTGTCGGGCCGGGGCACGGACGTGCGGCTGGAGAACACCAGCCGGATCGGTGCCGCCGAGCGCAAGGAAGCCCGCCGGATCCGTCGTGACGGTCCGGACGGCATCGAAGACGAAGACGAGATGGACGACGAGTGAGCTCAACCCGGGTGGCGATCGCCGACGCGAAGCGGGTGGTCGTCAAGGTCGGTTCTTCAGCGCTGACCACCGCCGGCGACGGTCTCGACGTGACCAGGCTGGACGCTCTGGTGGACGCGATCGCCGACCGGGTCTCCCGCGGCACGCAGATCGTGCTGGTGTCCTCGGGCGCGATCGGCGCGGGCCTCGCGCCGCTCTCGCTCGGCAAACGGCCGCGTGACCTCGCCACCCAGCAGGCCGCGGCCAGTGTCGGGCAGCTCGCGCTGGCGCACGCCTACGCCGAGTCGTTCGGCCGGTTTTCCCTGACCGTGGGCCAGGTTCTGCTGACCTCGGACGACGTCGTGCGCCGCGCGCACTACCGCAACGCGCAGAACACGTTCACCCGGCTGCTGGCCCTCGGCGCGGTTCCGGTGGTCAACGAGAACGACACCGTGGCCACCGAAGAGATCCGCTTCGGCGACAACGACCGGCTGGCCGCACTGGTGGCGCACCTGATCGGCGCCGACGCGCTCATTCTGCTGTCCGATGTGGACGGTCTGTACGACGGGGATCCCCGTGACGGCGCGACCCGCAAGATCGCCGAGGTCGCCGGGGAGTCCGATGTGGACGGAATCACCGTCGGCATGTCGAGCTCCGGACTCGGCACCGGCGGCATGGTCTCGAAGCTCGCCGCCGCCCGCACCGCCGCCGGTGCCGGCATCCCGGTCCTGCTCGCCGCCGCTTCCGAGGCGGCACGCGCCCTGACCACCGCCGACGTCGGCACGGCCTTCGCCGCCGCCGACTCCCGGCTGTCGGCCCGCCGGTTCTGGCTGGGCTACGCCGCCGGCGCGACCGGGAAGCTGCACCTCGACGACGGCGCGGTCGCGGCCGTCGTCCGCCGCCGCCGCTCGTTGCTCGCCGCCGGGATCACCGGCGTCGACGGTGACTTCCAGGCCGGCGACGTCGTCGATCTGGTCGATCTTCGGCAGCGGACCGTGGCGCGCGGGGTCGTGGCCTTCGACGCGGGCGAGTTGCCCGACCTGATCGGCCGCTCCAGTCACGACCTCCCCGCGGAACAGCGGCGTGAGGTCGTCCACGCGGACGACCTCGTCCCGCTGCGCCGCTAGGCCACCCAGCCCGCGGTCACGGCGATTCCGCGGACCCCGGCCTCGCTCGGCAGCGACAGCAGGGGACCTTTGCTACCGCTTCCCCGGATCGGCGAGGTGACCGACGAGGCGCGCCAGCTGTTCGCCGTAGGCCTCGGCGAATTCGGCCGATGCGGGGTCCTGGCCGGAGACCGCGCGTACGACGCGAGGCAACGCCAGCGCGGCGCTGGACGCGGCCATGAAGATCACCAGCAGAAAGGCAGGATCGAGGTCGGCGGGGAAGTCGCCCGCGGCCTGCCGGGCCCGTACGTACTCCACCTGGCGCTGGAGGAACCCGCGCTGGCCCTCGACGCCGACCGCGTCGGGAGCGCCGTCGGTCAAGTTCTCCCAGAGGAACAGCTTGGCGAGTGCGTGATCCCGGATCCCCGACCGGGCAAAGTACCGGACGACCTCCGCGAACGGCGTGTCGGGGTCTGAGGCCGCGGCGTAGTCGTCGTACATCGTCGCGGTCAGCGCGTTGTACAGCCCTTCCTTGCCGCCGAAGTAGTACGAGATGAGCTGCTTGTTCACGCCCGCTTTCGCGGCGATCTCGCTGACGCGTGCCGCGGCGTACCCCTTCGCGCCGAATTCGTCCTTCGCCGCCTCCAAGAGCAGCTTCTTCGTGCGCTCGGGATCGCGGTGGCGTTCGACAGGGGCGCGGCGAGGGGCGCGTGGGGCGGCTTCGGACATGGGGTTCAGCTTAGCCGCTGACTCTTTCAAACGTACGGTTGACTTTATTATCCGTCTGGTTGATAGTTGTCGGCGGAGAGAGGAGAAACCCGTGACCACGAGAATCGCGATCATCGGCGGCGGAACGGGCGGGCTCTGCCTGGCGCAGGGATTGCGCAAGGCGGGGATCGAAGTATCCGTCCACGAGCGCAGCCGCACCCGGACCGAACGGCTGCAGGGCTATCGCGTGCACATCAATCCGCATGGTTCGGCCGCACTGCACGAATGCCTGCCGCCTGAGCTCTGGCAACGCTTTCTGGAGACCACGGGCGCCACGAGCGGACCGTTCACCTTCGTGACCGAGCAGTTGCGGGACCTGCTGGTGATCGACAGCGAGCTCACCTCGAGCCCCGATCCCGCGTCGGACCACCACTCGGTCAGCCGGATCAGCCTCCATCAGGTGCTGTCCGACGGGCTCGACGGAGTTCTGCACCACGGCAAGGAGTTCGTCGGCTACCGCCGTGAAGGCGAGGTGGTCGTTTGCGAGTTCGCCGACGGCAGCCTCGTCGAGGCCGACCTGGTCATCGGCGCCGACGGGGCCAATTCCCGGGTACGCAAACAGTTCCTGCCCGAAGCCGACCGGGTGGACACCGGGATCATCGCGATCGCGGGCAAACACCCCCTGACCGAAGAGGCTCGCAAGCGTTTGCCCGCCCGGCTCACCGACGGCCCGAGCATGGTGATGCCGCGTACCGGCGCGGGGCTGTTCAGCGCACCGCATGAGCTGAGCGGGGTCTCGTCGGTCAACGACGAAACCGCCGACTACGACCCCGTCCTGTTCGACAACACCTCGAGTTACGTCATGTGGGCGTTCGCTGCGGACGCCCGGCGCTATCCGGACGACCTGTCGTCAAGGGACGGGGCGGCTCTGCGTTCTCTGGTGCTGGACCTGATCGACGACTGGGCTCCCGCGTTCAAGGAGCTGGTCGCCGGCTCGCCCGAGGGGACGGTGTCCCGGCTGCCGATCTTCACCTCGAAGCCCGTCGCTCCCTGGCCGACCGGCAACGTCACCCTGATCGGCGACGCGATCCACAGCATGACCCCGTTCCGCGGTATCGGGGCGAACACCGCCCTCCGGGACGCGCAACTGTTGTGCCGCAACCTCGTCGAAGCTCGGAAGACCGGCGCGGTGCGCTCCGCGGTCGCCGACTACGAGCAGCGGATGCGGGACTACGGTTTCGCGGCGGTGCGCGACTCGGAACGCAGCGCCCGCCAGTTCGTGTCGGAGAACCGCGCGGGCCGCACGATGGCACGAGGGATGTTCCGCTTCTTCCAGGCGGTCCCTCCGCTGAAGCGCAAGGTCTTCAGCGACCACGGCGACTCATAGCCGGGCAGGGGTGGAGATGCCGAGCAGGGACAAACCCAGCGTCAGCGTCTTCGAGGTGAGCTCGGCCAGCAGCAGCCGCGAGTCGCGGACGCCGGGACCTTTCGCGCCCAGCACCGGGCACTGTTCGTAGAACCGCGAGAACACGACCGCGGTTTCGTACAGGTAGGTGCACAGCTTGTGGGGGAAATTCCCGGCGGTGGCCGCGCCGACCGCCTCGGGGAAGCGGGCCAGCGCGAGTGCCAGTGTCCGTTCCTCAGGCTGGCCGAGCAGGATCCGCGCGCCGGTGAGGTCCTGGTCCGCCTTGGCCAGCACGGAACGGATCCGCGCGTTGGCGTACTGCAGGTAGACCGACGTGTTCCCGTTCTTGGAGAGCATCCGGTCCCAGGAGAAGACGTAGTCACGCTCGCGATCGCCGGAAAGATCGGCGTACTTGAGCGCGCCGATCCCGATCGCCTTGGCGACCTCTTCCCTCGCGTCGGGAGAGAGGTCGCCCCGGCCGTCGATCACTTCGGCGGCGTGGGAGACCGCCTCGGCGAGCAGGTCGGAAAGACGGACCGACTCGCCCGCCCGGGTCTTCATGGCACGGCCGTCTTCACCGAGTACCGAACCGAACCCGATGTGCTCCGCCCGATGCTCGTCGCGGAGCCAACCGGCGGCCCGGCACACGGCGAACACCATCGCGAAGTGCTGTGCTTGCGGCGCACCGACGACGTAGAGCAGGTCCGAGACACCGCGCTGCTCCGTCCAGTAGCGCAGGGTTGCGAGGTCTGTGGCCGCGTAGCCGTAACCGCCGTCCCGCTTCCGCACGATGAGCGGCAGCGGATCGCCCTCCCGGTTGCGGAAACCGTCGGGAAAGACGCAGACCGCGCCATCGCTGATCTCGGTCAGCCCGGCGGCGATCAGATCGTCCACGACCGCGGCGAGAAACGGATTGTAGAAGCTCTCGCCGTAGATGTCCTGATCGGTCAGGTCGATGCCGAGGAGCTCGTAGACGTGAGTGAAATGCCGTGTCGACTCGCCGACCAGCCGCCGCCACAGCGACAGAGTGTGGTCGTCACCGCTTTGCAGGAGCACCACCCGGTTCCGTGACCGGGCGGCGAAGTCGTCGTCGCTTTCGAACTTCGACCGGGCGGCACGGTAGAAGCCGTTGAGGTCTGCGATCGTGTACGGACCCGAGGGGCGCTCGTCGAGCAGATGCTCGATCAGCATGCCGAACGGCGTACCCCAGTCGCCGAGATGGTTGTGCGGGATGACCTCATGCCCGGCGAACCGCGCCAGCCGCGTGATCGCGTCACCGATGACGGTCGACCGGAGGTGTCCGGCGTGCATTTCCTTCGCCACGTTCGGGCTGCTGTAGTCGATGGCGATCCGCCGCGGCCGCTGCGTCACCGCGACTCCCAGGCGTGCGTCGCCGTTGAGCGCCGTCGTCCGCTCCTCCAGCCAGGACGAGCGCAGCCTGAAGTTCAGGAAACCCGGCCCCGCGACCTCGGGTGGTTCGGCGAGGTCGGCGACGTCGAGCCGTGCCACGATCTCGGCGGCGATCTCCCTCGGTGGTTTGCCGAGTCGCTTGCCCAGGCTCATCGCGAGATCGCATTGGTAGTCGACCCCATCTTGCGCGGAGACCCGCACCAGTGCGGACGGAGGCTCGAGGTCCGTGACGTGGCGAAGGGCATCCACCACGCGTCGCGCCAGTTCCTCGCTTACATCGCCGAACAACACGGTGCCCCTCCTTCGCGCTCGTCGTAGGAGCGCGAGGGTAGCCACCTCGCCCGTCATCGGCGACGGAGTTTCAGCGCAGGTCGCTGCCCTTGGTCTCCGGCAGGGTACGGATGACGAAGAACGCGATCACCGCTCCGGCGGCCACGTACCAGAAGAACAGCGTCGACAACCCCGCGTCGGACAGCGCGGTGAGCACCAGGGGAGCGGTCCCGCCGAACAACGCGACGGTCAGGTTGTACCAGGCGCCGATGCCGAGACCGCGCAGTTCGGTGGGGAACAGCTCGCTCATGATCGCTGGCGCGATCGACGTCATCGCCGTGTACAGGCAGAGCCCGACGCAGAACACGACCATCAGGCCCGGCAGCCCTGGCCTGACCAAAGTGGACAGTGGGACGATGAGGATCGCGGTCGCCGCCGCCCAGACGAGCAGCTGTGGCTTGCGCCCGAAGCGATCCGACAAGACGCCCATCGGGTATTGAAGCGCGACGAACAACGCCGTCGCGATTGACAACGCGAGGAACACGTCGACGTCGTCGGCCTTGCGGGTCTTGACCGCGAAGGAGGTCAGGGCGCTGAAGAACGTGTAGTAGCAAAGGGTCGACAGCATCGAGAAGCCCACGAGCTGCACGACGGCCCGCGGGTGCTCGCGAAGGGTGGTGCGCAGCGGACGTTCGACCCGGCGCGCCGTCGACTTCTTCTCCTCGAAGATCTCGGTCTCGGCGAGGCTGCGCCGGAGCCACAGGCCGATGATGCCGAGAACACCGCCGAGCAGGAACGGGATCCGCCAGCCGTACGCGGTCAGATCCGCCTTGGACATCGTCCGCGCGAGCACGAACCCGAGGATCGAGGCGAGCAGGACGGCGGAGCCGGTCGAGATGTAGAAGAAGGCGGAGTACCGGCCGCGGCGGGCGGGCGGCGCGATCTCACCGAGGTAGGCCGAAGCGTTGGAGACCTCGCCGCCGAGCGACAGCCCTTGCGCAACCCTGGCCAGCAGCAACAGGATCGGGGCCAGCCAGCCGACCTGGTCGAACGTCGGCAGGAGACCGATGGCCACCGATCCACCCGCCATCAGGACGATGGTCAGGATCATCGCCGGCTTCCGGCCTCTGACGTCGGCGAACCGGCCGAGTAACATCCCGCCGAGCGGCCGGAAGAAGAACGCCAACGCGTAGGTGGCGAAGGTGTTGATCAACGCGAGGGCTTCGTTGCCCTTCGGGAAGAACTCGCTGGCGAAGTAGATGCTGAAGGTCGCGTAGATGGTCCAGTCGAACCATTCCAGCGCGTTTCCGACACTGGCGGCGAACAACTTCTTCACCGGGAGCCGATGCCCCAGCCGCTCCGTCGTTGAGTCCGCCATCGGCACCTCCGTACTCGCGCGTGGACGGAACCTTGCCAGAAAGTCCCCGCGCGGGAAAGAACCTGTCGAATGTCGGGATCGGGCTCTTCGGTTACGAGGTGCTGGCGAGAGCGAACGGCAGCACCGCACGGGCTCCGGCCTGACGGAGCAGCCGCGCGGACAGCGTCATCGTCCACCCGGTGTCGATCAGGTCGTCGACCAGCAGGATCGGACCGTCGGCCGCGGCCACTCGCGCCGACAGGTCCTCGGGGAGGCTGAGGCGTTTCCACAGATCGGCCAGCCGCTGGGCGCTGTTCGCCTGACGCGGGGGCGGCCCCGCCGAGGCGACTGCGCCCAAGTACTCCAGGCGTCCGATCGAGGCCAGCTTCGTCGCCAGGCTGTGGACCAGCTGAGGTCGTGTGGCTGAGGGCACTTCCACCACGGCCACCGGGCGCTCCGACCACTGCCAGCCCTTGAGTACTTCGATACAGGCGTGGAAGACCGGGTCGGGGAGTTCGGTGTCCTGCGCGGCCGGGCCGACGAGTTCGCGCAGCCGCGTGCCCCAGCCGACGTCGGTCACGCGGCCGACGACCTGGCCGGTTTCGGCCTGCTCGCCCGCCGGCAGGCGCCCGGAGAGCGGGACGTCCAGCCCGGCCATCCCGGTCGGCCACATCTTCCGCGGCGCGACTTCAACCCCCGGACGGCCCAGCCGTTGCCGGGTGGCGTCGACGACGTCATCGGAAATCGTGGTGTCCCAATGCTTTCCGGTGCAGTTGTCACACCGCCCGCAGGGGGTCGCTTCGGGGTCGTCGAGCTGCTTCCGGAGGAACTCCATCCGGCAGCCGGTGGTCTCCAGATACGCCAGCATGGCGTTCTGTTCGTTGGTCCGAGCCGCGCTTACTCGCGCGTAGCGTTCCTTGTCGTAGCGCCACTCTTCGCCGGTGCCTTCCCAACCGCCCTTCACCCGGCGGACGGCGCCATCGACGTCCAGCACCTTCAGGACCATCTCGAGCCGGGAACGGGAGAGTTCGACGAACGGTTCGAGCGCCGGTGTCGACAGTGGACGGTCAGCGTAGGCCAGCGCGTTGAGCACCTGGGTCACCCGGAGTTCGTCCGGGAACGCCAGCGAACCGAAGTACGCCCAGATGTCCTTGTCCTCGTGGCCCGGCAACAGGATCACTTCGGCGCGGTCGACGCCACGCCCGGCGCGGCCGACCTGCTGGTAGTACGCGATCGGGGAGGACGGGGCGCCGAGATGGACCACGAAACCCAGGTCCGGCTTGTCGAACCCCATGCCCAGCGCCGAAGTGGCCACCAGCGCCTTGACGTTGTTGTTCAGCAGATCGTCTTCGGCCGCCTGCCGGTCCGCCGGGTCGGTCTTGCCGGTGTAGGCGGCGACCGGGTAGCCGCGCTCGGTCAGCAACCCCGCGACGTCGTGCGCGGCGGCGACGGTGAGCGTGTAGATGATCCCGGACCCGGGCAGCTCAGCCAGGTGCTCGGCCAGCCAGGCGAGCCGGGCCTGCGACGTCGGCAGCTTCGCCACCGACAGATGCAGGCTCTCGCGGTCCAGGCTGCCGCGCAGGACGAGGGTGTCGCCCCCGTTGCCGATGCCGAGCTGCTCGGCGACGTCGGTCGCCACGCGGTCGTTCGCGGTCGCGGTGGTGGCGAGCACCGGGACACCGTCGGGCAGATCCTTCAGCAGTGTCCGCAGCCGCCGGTAGTCCGGGCGGAAGTCGTGGCCCCAGTCCGAGATGCAGTGCGCCTCGTCGACCACGAGCAGGCCGGCGGTCGCGGTCAGCTTCGGCAGGACGGTGTCGCGGAAATCCGGGTTGTTGAGCCGCTCGGGGCTGACGAGGAGGACGTCGACCTCGCCGGCCGCGATCGCCGCCTGGACCTGGTCCCACTCCTGCGGGTTCGCGGAGTTCATCGTCGCCGCGTGGATACCCGCCCTGGCCGCCGCGGAGATCTGGTTGCGCATCAGCGCGAGCAGCGGCGAGATGATCACCGTCGGGCCGTTGCCCCGCTCCCGCAGCAACGCGGTGGCCAGGAAGTACACCGCGGACTTCCCCCAGCCGGTGCGCTGCACGACGAGCGCGCGACGGCGGTGGGCGACCAGCGCCTCGATGGCCGTCCACTGGTCGTCACGCAGGCGGGCGCCCTCGCCCGCCAACGACTGGAGGAGGGTCTCGGCGCGATCCCGGAGAGTCGATGTGTCCACGTCCCCACCTCTACCCCATGCCACCGACGAAGTCGCGATCGGCATGTCGTGAACGGACCGTTCATCCATGGAACGGACTGTAATGTGACCCAGATCACCACCGGTCGGTGGGTCCGGCGACCCGAGCGTGGAGCCTCGTGCGCTGTATAGGCTCACGACCCATGTCACCACGCAGGATCGGGGTCATGGGCGGCACGTTCGACCCCATTCACCACGGGCACCTCGTCGCGGCCAGTGAGGTCCAGGCGCGATTCGCGCTCGACGAGGTCATCTTCGTGCCCACCGGTCAGCCGTGGCAGAAGTCCGACAGGGTGGTCACCCGTGCCGAGGACCGCTATCTGATGACTGTGATCGCGACGGCGTCCAACCCCGTCTTCTCGGTCAGCCGCGTCGACATCGACCGCGTCGGGCAGACCTACACCGTCGACACCCTGCGCGACCTGCGTGCCGAGTACCCGGACGACCAGCTGTTCTTCATCACCGGCGCGGACGCGCTCGAACAGATCCTCACCTGGCGCAACGCCGACGAGCTGTTCGACCTCGCCCATTTCATCGGCGTCACCAGGCCCGGCTACCGCCTCAATTCGCAGCATCTGCCGAGCGGGAAGGTGAGCCTGGTCGAGGTGACCGCGATGGCGATCTCGTCCACCGCGTGCCGCGAACGCGTCGAAGGCGGGGAGCCCGTCTGGTACCTCGTCCCCGACGGTGTGGTGCGCTACATCGCCAAAAAGGACCTCTATCGGAAAGACCGGGGTGCTTGACCGGGTACCCTCGTCGGGCGAACCCGCGAGTAAAGCCATCTGTTTGAGGAGAACTGTGACAGCCACGTCCGAGGCACGAGAGCTGGCCGTAGCGGCCGCCCATGCGGCGGCGGACAAGAAGGCGAGCGACGTGGTCGTGCTGGACGTGTCCGACCAGCTGGTCATCACCGACGCCTTCGTCATCGCGTCCGCGCCCAACGAGCGCCAGGTCGGCGCCATCGTCGACAACGTCGAGGAGCAGCTCCGGCTCGGTGGGCACAAGCCCGTCCGCCGTGAAGGCGCCCGTGAGGGCCGCTGGGTCCTGCTGGACTACGTCGACGTCGTCATCCACGTCCAGCACCAGGAGGAACGCTCCTTCTACGGTCTCGAGCGGCTCTGGAAAGACTGCCCGCGGATCGAGGTCGCCGGTCTGGAGACACCCGCCGAGGAGGACCCCGCCGACGCGCAAGGCGCCTCGTGAGCCCGCGGCGGCTGGTGCTCTGGCGCCACGGCGAGACCGACTACAACGCGGCAGGCCGGATGCAGGGGCATCTGGACTCCGCGTTGACACCGGTCGGCTGGAACCAGGCCAGGTTCGCCGTGCCCGCGCTCGCCCGCTTCTCGCCGGATCTGGTGATCGCCTCGGATCTGCGCCGCGCCACCGACACGGCCACCGTGCTCACCGAAGCCATCGGCGTCCCGCTGCGGATCGACAAGCGCCTCCGGGAAACCCATCTGGGTGAATGGCAGGGCTTCACCGGCCAGCAGGTCGACGAGGCGTACCCAGGAGAACGCGCGCGCTGGCGCGTCGACGCGACCTGGGCACCGCCCGGCGGCGAGTCGCGGGTCGACGTCGCCGAACGCGCGATGGAGGTCGTCGCGGACCTGGACCGGCCCAATTCCGACGCCGGCGACGCGGTACTGCTGGCCACGCACGGCGGCCTGATCATCGCGCTGACCGCGAAACTGCTCGGCCTGCCGGTCCCGTCCTGGCCTTCGCTGGGCGGGATCGCGAACTGTCACTGGGTCGAACTGACCAGGCGTGACGGCAACTGGCGGCTGGCCGCCTACAACGCGGGCATCACCGGCTGACCATGGCCCCGCGCCTGCTGGTGTTCGGCGATTCCCTCAGCTTCCACGGCCCGGACGGCCCGCACGCCGCCGACGACGCGCGTCTGTGGCCCAACATCGCCGCCGAAGCGCTCGGTGGCGCCGCGGACCTAGTCGCCGGGTTCGGCTGGACCGCCCGCGACGCCTGGTGGTCGTTGATCGGTGATCCGCGGGTCTGGGCCGATCTGCATCACGTCGACGCCGTCGTGCTGGCCGTCGGCAGCATGGACACCCTGCCCTCGCCGCTGCCCACCTACCTGCGCACCGGTCTCCGCTATCTGCGGCCCGACCCGCTGCGGCGCGTGGTGCGCAAGGCGTATCTAGCCGCTCAACCGCGGCTCGCGATCGCCCTCCGGGGGCGCCCGGTGGTCCTGCCGTCGAAGCTCACCGTCCAGTATCTCGACACCGCTGTGGGGGCTTTGCGCACGCTGCGACCGGAGCTGCCGATCTTCGGCATGCTGCCCTCCGTGCATCGATCCGACTCTTACGGCCGCGTCCACACCGCCCGCGCCGGTGCCGCCGCCGCCCTCGCCGACTGGGGCCGTCGCGCGGACGTCCCGCTGCTGGATCTCGAAGCCGTCGTCGGCGACCACGTGCTGAGCGGGCGGGGCAATCCGGACGGAATGCACTGGGGGTGGGAGGGACATGCCGCCGTCGGCGCGGAAATGGCCCGCCTGATGGCCCCGGTGCTCCGCCCCGCGGCAACGTAGGCTGACTGCCGTGTCGGTCGCCGTAGTCACGGATTCCACTGCCCACCTGCCGGAAGGCTTCGCCGAACGGAACGGGATCCGGGTGGTCCCGCTGCACGTCCTCGTGGACGGCGTCGTTTTCCTCGACGGCCTCGAAATGGGCCCCGCCGCCCTGGCCGAGGCGCTCGGCAAACGCAGACTGGTGACGACGTCCCGGCCGACGCCCGCCGAATTCGTCAAGGAGTTCCGGGCCGCGCTGGCCGAGGGTGCGGACGCCGTCGTGTCGGTGCATCTGTCCCGGGAGTTGTCCGGCACCTGGGAGGCCGCGGTGCTCGCGGCCCAGGAGGTCGGGCCGGACAAGGTGCGCGTGGTCGATTCGCGCAGCACCGCGATGGGACTCGGCTTCGCCGCCCTGCGCGCGGCGAGTGCCGCCGCTGACGGGGCGGAACCCGCCGAGGTGGAGGCCGCCGCGGTCGACGCGGTGAGCCGCTCGGAGACCTTGTTCGCCGTCGAAACCCTCGAATACCTGCGCCGCGGCGGGCGGATCGGCCCGGCGGCCGCCCTGCTCGGCACGGCGCTCGCGGTGAAACCCGTGCTCCACATGTCCGAAGGCCGGATCCAGCCGTTGGAGAAGGTGCGGACGATGAATCGCGCGGTGGCGCGCCTGGTCGAACTCGCCGTGAAAGCTGCCGAAGGCGGGCTCGCCGACATCGCCGTCCACCACCTGGCTTCCCCCGAGCGCGCCGTCGAACTGGCCAACCGGCTCGAGGAATCCATCAACTGCCCGGACGGGTGCGTGGTCTCGGAGATCGGCGCCGTCATCGGGGCCCACACCGGCCCCGGTGTGCTCGGCGTCGTGATCCAGCGAGCCGGTTAGAAAACCGGCAAGCCTCCCACGCCTCCCCGACGGAAACCGGCGAACAGGGCACGGCCGCGGCCGGGTTGTCCACAACACCCCACTTGTCCACAGCCTCGGGATTCACCACTGCCGCCCGCCACTCCCGCTCCGTAGCGTCGTTCACGTGTTCGACCAAACCGCCCGTCCATCGGGACCCTCCGTCAACGCCAGGCTGGCGTGGCTGGCAGCGCAGCTGTCGTCGCCCACCCAGGGCCCGCCCGTGGGCAGGCTCGTCCGCCGCTGGGTGCCCGCCCGGTTCACGGCGGACGGGATCCCGGTGAACCGGCGGTGGTTCGTCGTGGCGGCCGTGCTGATCGCGGTGGCCGTGATCGTGACCGGCGCGATCGCCTTGTTCGGACACCGGCCGGGGGCGGAGACCCCGCCGCCCCTGCCGTCGGCGAAGGCCGCCGGAGACGTCCCCGCCGCGGCGGGCAAGGCGCCTCTGGTGATCAGCGTCGTCGGCCGGGTCCTCAAACCCGGCCTGGTCACGGTCCCTCCGGGCGCACGGGTCGCCGATGCCCTCACGGCGGCCGGTGGGGCACAGCCCGGAACGGATCTGACCGGAGTGAATCTGGCCCGGCGGCTCACCGACGGCGAGCAGGTGGCCGTCGGCGTCCCCGTTCCCGCCGCGGCGGGAACGGCGGCACCGCCGGGGAAGCTCGACCTGAATTCGGCCACGGCCGAGCAACTCGACACCCTGCCCGGGGTCGGCGAAGTGATGGCGAAACGCATCGTCGACTGGCGGTCCGGGCACGGCGGGTTCACCAGCGTCGAGCAACTCCGTGACGTAGAAGGGATCGGCGAAAGCAAGTTCAAGAAGGTCCGGGAATTGGTGTCCGTCGGATGAACCCGTCCGCCGATCCGTCCGAAGTGGACACCGCGTCGTGGCGAGGGCAGGACCTGCGGCTGATACCGGCCGCGATGACTGCCTGGCTCGGCACTCTTTCCGGGTTGTTGGGCGGCTGGTGGATCACGATGCTCTGCGGTGCGGCCGCCGTGGTGCTCGCGATCGCCGCCGGTGTCCGCGCCCGCCGGACGGCGTCCCGGTGGGTGGCGGGCCTGGGTGCCCTGGCCGTCCTCGGCGTGCTCACCGCCGGTCCGGTGGCGCTGCGGATCCGGGCCGCCGAGCTCGACGACCTCCGTGCCGCCGCCGCACGGGGGAGTGACGTCACCACGAGGGTGGTGGTCACCGAGCGGCCACGTCCGGTCCGCGGTGCCGGATACGCCGATCGCCGGGCAGGAACCCGCCTGGTGGTCATCGCCGCGACGGTGGACACCGCGGTGACGGGTGAACGGGTGGTGGATTCGGCCGGCCGGATCCTCCTGCTCGCTCCCGCCGAGGGGTGGACCGGCCTGTTGCCCGGGCAGCAGGTCACCGCCTCGGGGCGGCTCGCACCGTCGAAGGGGGCCGAACTGACGGTCGCGGTCCTCTCGGTGCGAGGCCCGCCGTCGGCCCTCGGGCCGGAGCCTTGGTGGCAGCGAGCCGCGGAATCGCTGCGCGCCGGGCTCCGGGAGCTGTGCGCCGTCCTCCCGGAGGAGCAGGCCGGTCTCGTGCCCGGGCTGGTCGTGGGGGATACGAGCACACTGTCCCCGAGGGTCGAACGCGAGTTTACGGACTCCGGTATGTCCCACCTGATGGCCGTGAGCGGTGGGAACGTGGCGATCGTCTGCGGCTCGATCCTCCTCCTGCTGAGGGTGCTCCGGGTCGGGCCGCGGACTTCCGCCGCCGCGGCCGCCGCGGGGCTCGCCGGGTTCGTGGTCCTCGCCGGGCCCGCGCCCAGCGTGCTTCGCGCCGGGGTGATGGGGGCGGTCGGGCTGCTGGCGCTGGCACTGGGGCGCCGGGGTTCGGCGCTGCCCGCGCTGGCGTTCGCGGTGGCCGGGTTGGTCGTGGCCGACCCCGCGATGGCCGCCGACTTCGGATTCGCGCTTTCGGTGCTGGCCACGGCCGGTCTGGTACTGCTGGCGCCGAGGTGGGCGGAATGGCTGGTCGGACGCGGTGTTCCGGCCGGTTACGCCGAGGGGCTGACCATCCCGCTGGCCGCGTTCGTGGTGACGACGCCGGTCATCGCGGGCATGGCGGGATCGGTCAGTCTCGTCTCGGTGGTGACCAACGTGCTCGCCGCGCCGGTGGTCGCCCCGGCCACCGTGTTCGGCGTGCTCGCCACCGTCGTCGGCCCGTGGTGGCCGTCGGCGGGAAGGCTGCTGGTCCGCTTGACCGAACCCGAGGCGAGCTGGCTCATCACCGTGGCCCGCCACGGCGCCCGTGCGCCGGGAGCGGTCATGGACTGGCCGGATGGCTGGTGGGGCGGGCTGCTCGCGGCCGGAGTGCTGGTCGTCCTGCTCGTCGCCATCCGGCTGCGGCACGCCAGGATTCTTCTGGCGGTCGCGCTGGCCGCCGGATTGCTCGTCTTCGTGCCGGTGCGAGTGCTGGCTCCGGCGTGGCCGCCGGCGTCGTGGAGTGCCGTCGCGTGCGACGTCGGGCAGGGTGACGCCGTCGTCCTCGCGACGGGTGAGCAAGGGCGGGCGGTCCTGGTCGACACCGGGCCGGAACCGGGACCGGTCGACGAATGCCTGAGCAGGCTCGGCGTCGACCGGGTGCCGTTGATCGTGCTGAGTCATCTGCACGCCGACCACATCGGCGGTCTCGTATCCGTCTTCGAGGGCAGGTCGGTCGGGGCGGTCGCCGTCGGACCCGGCCGGGCTCCCGCGTGGGCGTGGCAGCAGGTCGCGGACGAAACCGCGCGCCGTGGGATTCCCTTGCTGGAGCTGGAGATCGGGCAACGGCTGGACTGGCCGGGGTTGTCACTGGACGTACTGGGGCCGCGGTATGTCACCGGTCGATCGGTCCGCGAACAGGACGGCACGGTGATCAACAACGGTTCCGTCGTCCTGCGCGCCGGGACCCCGGCTGGCAGGGTGCTGCTGACAGGCGACATCGAGCTAGCCGCGCAAGCCGACCTGATGGCCGAGGGCGCCGAACTGCGTGCCGAGATCCTGAAGGTCCCGCATCACGGAAGCCGTTACACGGCACCGGATTTCCTCAACGCCGTCGCGCCGCGGGCGGCCTTGGTGAGCGTCGGCGCCGGAAACACCTACGGGCATCCGAACAAGTCCACTATGGACAATCTGGCGGCCGTCGGCGCCTCGGTCGCCAGGACGGATACGGACGGCGACACCGCGGTCCTCTCCGACGCGCGAGGTCTCGCACTGGTGCGCCGGGGTGAGCCCCGAGGCCCGCCTCGTTCCTGAGGCGGGCCGCAGGGACTCAGATGCCCCGAGCTTCTAGATGCCTAGAGCCTCGCGGACCGCGTCGGCCGAGGCGCTGACGGTGGCCTTGGGGCCGATCTTGTCCTCGACGGCGTCGAGGGTCTTGAGGCCGTCACCGGTGATCAGCAGGACGATCTCCTCGTCCGGGTTGAGCTTCCCGGTCTCGATGAGCTTCTTGGCCGTCGCGACGGTGACGCCGCCGGCGGTCTCGGTGAAGATGCCCTCGGTGCGGGCGAGCAGCCGGATGCCTTCGACGACCTCTTCGTCGGTGACGTCTTCGATAGCGCCACCGGTGCGGTTGACCACGTCGAGGACGTAGGGACCGTCGGCCGGGTTCCCGATCGCCAGCGACCGGGCGATCGTGTCCGGCTTGACCGGCTGGACGACGTCGTGTCCCGCGCGGAAGGCCGCCGAGACGGGGGAGCAGCCGGTGGCCTGCGCGCCGAACACCTTGTACGGCGTCTCGTCGACGAGGCCGAGCTGCCCGAACTCGCGGAAACCCTTGTCCACCTTGGTGAGCTGGGAACCGGAGGCGATCGGCACCACGATCTGGGACGGAAGCCGCCAGCCGAGCTGTTCGGCGACCTCGAAGGCCAGCGTCTTGGAGCCTTCCGAGTAGTAGGGCCGGACGTTCACGTTGACGAACGCCCAGCTCTCCTGTTCGGCGGCGAGCTGGGTGGCGAGCCGGTTCACGTCGTCGTAGTTGCCGTCGACCGCGATCAGGTCACCGTCGTACACGGCGGTGGTGAGGATCTTGGCGCGTTCCAGGGTCTTCGGGATCAGCACGACCGACCGCCAGCCGGCGCGGGCCGCCGCGGCGGCGACGGCGTTGGCCAGGTTGCCGGTCGAGGGACAGGCGAGCACGTCGAACCCGAACTCGCGCGCGGCCGCCAAAGCGACGGCGACCACGCGGTCCTTGAACGAGTGAGTGGGATTGCCGGTGTCGTCCTTGACCCAGACCTTCTTGACGCCCAAGGCTTTCGCGAGCCTGTCGGCCTGGATGAGCCGCGTGGCGCCGGGCTCGGTGTTGGGGATCTCTTCGACGTTCGAGGGAACGGGAAGGAGTTTCTTGTAGCGCCAGATGTTCTTCGGTCCGGCTTCGATGTCCTCGCGGCGCACGCGGCCGAAGTCGTAGGCGACCTCGAGCGGCGAGAAGTCCTCGGCGGATACGAATTCGGGAGCGAGCGGCTGCCGGTGTCCCTCTTCCTTCGACACCAGTTCGACGGCCGGTCCGAGATCCGGGGTCTTGGTGGTGGAGGTCGTGCCGAGGGTTGCGGTCATCGCGAGGTTCCTTTCCTCATCTGCCCCGCCATGGCGGGCCGGAATTGGCACCGTGTTCGTCAGCTACCCCGCGATCGCGGGATGACAGGCTGACGCCGGTTGCCGGGGCTTCATCGGGCCGTTCCCTCTGCCCCTCTGGATGAGCGGTATTCGATTGTCGGCACGCGCGTGATCGCGTCGCCTCGCCAACACCGTACGACATGAGGCTCAGGTGGGGCCACAGTGCCCGCAACACATCACCGGACAAAGCACACGAGAGGAGGAGTGGGAGGATCGTCACCGTGACGACGCAAGCTTCCGCCCCATCGCCGCTGGTCCTGGTTCTCGGTGAGGAAGAGCTGCTGATCGAACGCGCGGTCCGCAGCGCCTCGGACGCGGCCAAGGCGATCGATCCGACGGCGGATCTCACCCGGATCCGGGTGTCGGACCTCACAGTCCCGGCGCTCGCGGAGATGGTCAGCCCCTCCCTGTTCGCCGAAGGGAGGGTGATCGTCCTCGAGTCCGCGCACGACATCTCACAGGAACTCGCCGACGGGGTGATGGCCTACATCAAGGCACCCGCCGACGGCATCGTGCTCGTAGTCGTGCACAGCGGCGGTGGCCGGAGCAAGGCCGCGAAGGGGCTTCCCGCCGCCTTGAAGAAGGCCGGTGCGGAGGTCGTCGAATGCCCGAAACTGACCAAGCCCGCTGAGCGGGAATCCTTTGTCCGCAACGAAGTCCGCCGGGTCGGCGGGAAGATCGACGGTGCGGCCGTGCTCGCGCTGATCGACGCGGTCGGCTCGGATCTGCGTGAACTGTCGTCGGCGGCGACCCAGCTGGTCGCGGACGCCGGGGGAACGGTCGACGAGCAGGCGGTCCGGCGCTACCACCGGGGCCGCGCGGACGTGAACGGGTTCGCCGTCGCGGAGAAGGCCGTCGCCGGTGACAAGGCGGCGGCGCTGGAGTCACTGCGCTGGGCGATGCAGCTGGGCGTACCGCACGTGCTGGTCGCGGACGCCCTCGCCGACGCCGTCCGGACGATCGCGCGGGTGTCCGGTGCCGGTCGCGGGAACCCGAACCAGATGGCGGGTGAGCTGGGGATGCCGCCGTGGAAGGTGCGCAAGGCCCAGGGGCAGGCCCGCGGCTGGGGCCAGGACGGGCTCGCCACCGCGATGCGGGTGGTCGCCCGGCTCAACGCCGAGGTCAAGGGGGTCGCGGCCAACCCGGAGTACGCGCTGGAGCGCGCGGTCCTGGAGGTCGTCGCCGCCCACGGCACAAGCCGCTGAAAACGGCGAAGGCCCCGGAGACTCGCGTCGCCGGGGCCCTTCAAAAGCCGATCAGAGAGAGTTCGCGCGCTTCGCCAGCGCGGACTTCTTGTTGGCGGCCTGGTTGGCGTGGAGAACGCCCTTGGTCACAGCCTTGTCCAGCTTCTTGGCCGCGTCCTTCTGCAGCTCCAGGGCCTTGGCCTTGTCGCCGGCGTCGGCGGCCTCGCGGAACTTGCGGATCGCGGTCTTCACCGAGGACCGGATCGCCTGGTTGCGCTGACGCGCCTTCTCGTTGGTGGTGATGCGCTTGATCTGCGACTTGATGTTGGCCACGGGGGCGCTCCTCTTGAATCTCTCGGTGGTTTCATCGCCGCGCTGTGACCGGCCCTGCCGCTCGTGAGAGCGCGCGGGTTTCCTCCATGACGGAATGCCACACGACGGTGAAAGGCAAGCTTAACAGCCGTCCAGTGGTGGCTCGCGGCCACCTCGGGACGGGTGCGTGAGGTACGGTGCGGAGCGTAGTGCCTAGGGTTCCGCCGCCTGCCTGTTCAGCAAAACACACAATCAGGGCAGACGGGACAGGTCCGAGCGGCACCATCGGCGGGGCCGGAAGCGCCGCCGTTCATCTGACGGGACAAAAGCCTGGAGGACCGGTGTTTTCCGCGTGCGCGGAAAACGTGAAAGGTCCGTCTTGAACGCCACCGCCCTGTCCTTCGTCGTCATCGCCGCCGTCATCCACGCGGGCTGGAACCTCGCGGCCAAGCGGATCCGTCGTGGCGGAGCCCGGTTCGTCTGGGCTTACTACAGCCTCTCCGCGATCCTGCTCGTCCCCGTCATGGCCGTCTCGCTGGCCGTGGAGCCGCAACGTCCACAGTGGACCTGGCTGGTCGCCGCGGTGGTCACGGCGGTGTTCCACGTCACCTACGGGATCGTCCTCCAGCGGGGCTACGCCGTCGGCGATCTCTCCGTCGTCTATCCCGTCGCCCGCGGTACCGGGCCGCTGATCTCGGTGCTCGCGGCCGTCGTCCTGCTCGGTGAGCGGCCGGGGGTGCTCGGCCTGGTGGGCGCGTTCCTCGTGGTCGCCGGGGTGCTGGTGATCGGGACCGGGCGGGCGCCGGAGCACGCCGACGCCGCCGATCGTGTCGCTCGCCGCAAAGGCCTGGTCTACGGACTGCTGACCGGTCTCACGATCGCCGCCTACACACTGTGGGACGCCCATTCGGTCACGGGCCTCGGGGTCCCGCCGATCGTCTACTTCGGAACCGGCGCGATCGTGCAGAGCCTTCTCATGACGCCGTACGCGTTGAAGGACCGCGAAGAGGTCTCGTGGCTCTGGCGCGAACACAAGGGTGAAGTGCTCATCGTCGGCGTGCTCTCGCCGGTCGCCTACCTGCTGGTGCTCTACGCCCTCCAGATCGCTCCGGTGAGTCTCGTCGCACCGGCGAGGGAGCTGAGCATCGTCCTGGGTGGCGTAGCCGCCTGGCTGGTCCTGGGGGAGGCTAACGCCGTCCGCAGGCTGGCCGGGTCGGTGGTGGTGCTGGCGGGGATCACCGCGATTGCGATGGCCTGAACCCATCCGGTAGGGATTGAGCCATGGACGTGCTGAGCAGCAGGGTGCTGATCCACCCGAAGGACCTCGACGTGTCGACGGCGTTCTATCGGGACACCCTGGGCCTGGCCATCGACAAGGAGTTCCCCGGCGGGACGGTGTTCTTCGCCGGGAACGGGTCGATCGAGATCGTCGGTACCGGGGAGACCGGCCCAACGCCGGACGTCGCCTTGTGGCTCCAGGTCCGGGATCTTCCCGCGGCGCTCGAGGAACTCGCGGAGAAGGGTTTGGAGCCTGTCCGCGGTGCGCGGCGTGAACCCTGGGGTCTGGACGAAGCGTGGATCACCGACCCGGACGGCACCAGGATCGTGCTGGTCGAAGTGCCGCGTGAGCACCCGTTGCGCACTGATCCGCGCTAGGCCGGCGGTTTGAACGCGCGCAGCTGAGCGGCGAGCGAGGCGCCGAAGCCCGGCGGTTCCCAGGTCCAGGTCTGCAGGTCGGTGAAGCCGGCGGCGGCGACTTCGTCGGCCAGTTCGTGCCGGGACACCGGAAGCCACTTCTCGTGCGCCGACAGCAGCAGCCGCCCGCCGGGCCGCAACGCGCGGAACAGTTCGGCGAAACCGGCCGCCCGGTCCTCCCACAACTGCACGCTGTTGACGCTCAGGACCACGTCGACGCTTCCGTCCGGCTGACCTGTCGAGTCCGCCGTGCCGAGCCGCAGCTCCACCTCGTCGCCACAGCGGCGGCGCGAGCGGGCGAGCATCTCCGGGGACGGGTCGACGCCGATCGCGTGGCCCGCGCGTTCGGCCGTGGCCTGGAGACCGACACCCGGGCCGGGGCCCACGACCAAGGCGGTTTCGCCGGACTCGATCGACGCCAGTTCGACGACGCGAAGTTCGGTGGCGGCGTTGCCGTGTGCCATCGCCCGGCCGCCGAACCGGCCGAGCAGTCCCCGAGGATGGCCGAACGTCCGGTCGAGTATCTGGGACAGTGAAGTACTCATACTTCGAGGGCACCACAGCTCATCACGGGCCGCATCGGGGATGACCCCCACTCGCACCCGGAGCGGCATGGGACCATAGAGGTGGCACACCCCGACCTTCGCGAGGAAACCCGTTGACGACGTTCGCCGACACGACCTTCACGCCCCCGGAGCTCATCCGGAACTTCTGCATCATCGCGCACATCGACCACGGCAAGTCGACCCTGGCCGACCGGATGCTGCAGCTCACCGGCGTGGTCGAGGAACGGGCCATGCGGGCTCAGTACCTCGATCGAATGGACATCGAGCGGGAACGCGGGATCACCATCAAGGCGCAGAACGTGCGCCTGCCCTGGAAGGTCGACGGGGAGGACCACGTCCTGCACATGATCGACACCCCGGGCCACGTCGACTTCACCTACGAGGTCTCTCGCGCGCTCGAAGCGTGTGAAGGTGCCGTCCTGCTGGTCGACGCCGCGCAGGGGATCGAGGCGCAGACGCTCGCCAACCTGTACCTCGCGCTGGAGAACAACCTCCAGATCATCCCGGTGCTCAACAAGATCGACCTGCCGTCGGCGGATCCGGACAAGTACGCCGCCGAGATCGCGCACATCATCGGCTGCGAGCCCTCGGACGTGCTGCGCGTGTCCGCCAAGACCGGTGTCGGTGTCGGTGACCTGCTCGACGCGGTGGTGAAGCAGGTGCCCGCGCCGCAGGGTGACGCCGACGCCCCGGCACGGGCGATGATCTTCGACTCGGTGTACGACACCTACCGGGGCGTCGTGACCTACATCAGGGTCGTCGACGGCAAGATCACGCCGCGCGAGCGGATCAAGATGATGTCCACCGGCGCCACCCACGAACTCCTCGAGGTCGGGATCATCTCGCCGGAGCCCAAGGCCAGCAAGGGGCTGGGCGTCGGTGAGGTGGGCTACCTCATCACCGGGGTGAAGGACGTCCGGCAGTCGAAGGTCGGTGACACCGTCACCTCCGAACGCCAGGGCGCGAAGGAGCCGCTCGCCGGTTACCGCGAGCCGAAGCCGATGGTCTACTCCGGCCTGTACCCGGTGGACGGTTCGGACTACCCGGACCTGCGCGAGGCCCTGGACAAGCTCCAGCTCAACGACGCCGCGCTGGACTACGAGCCCGAGACGTCGGTGGCGCTCGGCTTCGGCTTCCGCTGTGGCTTCCTCGGCCTGCTGCACCTGGAGATCACCCGCGACCGGCTGGAGCGCGAGTTCGGCCTCGACCTGATCTCCACCGCGCCGAACGTGGTCTACGACGTGGTGCTGGACGACGGCAAGGAGATCCACGTCACCAACCCGTCGGACTGGCCGACCGGGAACAAGATCGACAAGGTGCTCGAACCGGTCAGCAAGGTGAGCATCCTGGCGCCGTCGGAGTTCATCGGCACGATCATGGAGCTGTGCCAGAACAAGCGCGGCACGCTGCTCGGCATGGACTACCTGTCCGAGGACCGGGTCGAACTGCGGTACAACCTGCCGCTGGGCGAGATCATCTTCGACTTCTTCGACACGCTGAAGTCGCGGACGCGCGGTTACGCGTCGCTGGACTACGAAGAGGCCGGCGCGCAGGCGGCGGACCTGGTCAAGGTGGACATCCTGCTTCAGGGCGAGGGCGTCGACGCGTTCTCCGCGATCGTGCACAAGGACGACGCCTACAACTACGGCAACCGCATGGTGAACAGGCTTCGCGAGCTGATCCCGCGGCAGAACTTCGAGGTGCCGATCCAGGCGGCCATCGGCGCCCGCATCATCGCCCGCGAGACCATCCGCGCGATTCGCAAGGACGTGCTCGCGAAGTGCTACGGCGGTGACATCTCGCGTAAGCGCAAGCTGCTGGAAAAGCAGAAGGAAGGCAAGAAGCGGATGAAGACCGTCGGCCGGGTCGAGGTCCCGCAGGAGGCCTTCGTCGCCGCGCTGTCCACAGAGGACTCAGGCAAGAAGAAGCAGTAACGGCACACGTGAAAAGGCCGCCCGGATCACGATCCGGGCG